>DASWAW010000253.1:0-2027 GCA_036390955.1 Arthrobacter sp. | reverse complement strand
CCTTCGGCCAGGCGCTTGATGTAGTAGTCGCGAGGGCTGTCATACGCGGCGATCCGCTCCCGGATTTCCGCGATGACCTCCGCCGGCTGGTCGTCCAGGTTCAGCAGCGCCTTGGGGTGGATGCCGATCTGGCGGTTGATGATGAATTCCAGCCGGGCCAGTCCCACACCGTGGTTGGGCAGCTGGGCGAAGGTGAAGGCCTGCTCGGGGGTGCCGACGTTCATCATGACCTTGACCGGGGCCTCGGGCAGCTGGGTGATCTCGGTTTCCTCGACGCTGAAGTCGATGAGTCCTTCGTAGATGAGGCCGGTCTCGCCGTCGGCGCAGGAGACGGTCACCTCGAGTCCGTCGGAGAGGACATCCGTGGCGCTCCCGGTGCCGACGACGGCGGGGATCCCCAGTTCGCGGGCGATGATCGCCGCGTGGCAGGTGCGTCCGCCGCGGTTGGTCACGATCGCGGAGGCGCGCTTCATGATCGGTTCCCAGTCCGGGTCGGTCATGTCCGCGACGAGGACGTCGCCGGTCTTGAAGGCGGCCATCTGGTCAATCGAGGTGAGGATGCGGACGCTGCCGGCGCCGATGCGCTGGCCGATCGCGCGGCCCTCGACGAGCACCCGGCTGGTTCCGTTCAGGCGGAAACGGCTCAGGCTGCCGGAGGTCCGGCGGGACTGCACGGTCTCGGGGCGTGCCTGCAGAATGTACAGGCCGCCGTCGATCCCGTCCTTGCCCCATTCAATGTCCATGGGGCGTCCGTAGTGGTTTTCGATGGCGACGGCGTGGCGGGCGAGCTGCTCGACGTCGTCGTCCGTGAGGCTGAAGCGGTTCCGCAGCGAAGCCTCCACCGGGACGAAGTCAATGGTGTGGCCGATTTCGCGGTTGCTCGTGTAGGTCATCTGGAGAGCCTTCTCGCCCAGTCCGCGCTTGAGGATGGCCGGCCGGCCTGCCTCGAGTGCGGGCTTGTAGACGTAGAACTCATCGGGGTTGACGGCGCCCTGCACGACGGCCTCGCCGAGGCCGTAGGAGGAGGTGACGAAGACGGCGTCCTGGAACCCGGATTCGGTGTCCATCGTGAACATCACGCCGGAGGCGCCGACGTCGGAACGGACCATGCGCTGGACGCCCGCCGAGAGTGCGACCTCGGCGTGCTCGAACTTGTGGTGCACGCGGTATGCGATGGCCCGGTCGTTGTACAGGGACGCGAAGACATCCTTGATGGCCACGAGGATGTTCTCGATGCCGCGGACATTCAGGAAGGTCTCCTGCTGCCCGGCGAAGGAAGCATCGGGGAGATCTTCCGCTGTCGCGCTGGAGCGGACGGCCCAGGAGAGGTCCTCGGAGCCCCCGTGCTTTTCGACCAGCTTCTGGTAGGCGGCGCGGATCTGCGCTTCGAAGTCCGGCAGGAAGGGCGTCTCGCGCATCAGCTTGCGGATTTCCTGGCCCGCAGCGGCCAGGGCGGTCACGTCGTCGGTATCGAGCCCGACCAGCCGGTCGGCAATTTTCTGGTCCAGGCCGGAGTCGGCCAGGAAGCCGCGGTAGGCGTCTGCCGTTGTGGCGAAGCCGTCCGGGACCTGGACGCCGGCAGACGTCAGATTCTGCACCATCTCGCCGAGGGAGGCGTTCTTACCGCCCACCCGATCCAGATCCTTGAGGCCGAGTTCTGAGAACCACAGGATGTCTGTCGTCATGTTTGCTGCTCCTTTGCAGATGGTGGCATGCGCTATCACCGCCCCGCGGGGCGGTCGCCGATTAAATGGGCGAGATTCCTGTCCACAGTGACAGGTCTGCGCCGGTGTTTCCACATGATGTGGTCCACGCAACACTTGTGAACCTCTGCCTTAGTGCTTGAGGTTCATCTGCTGCAGGATCGTCGCGGCCATTTCCTCCACGGAAACGCTGGCCGAATTGAGGTACGGGATCCCGTGGGACACGTAGAGCCGCTCGGCGCTGCGCAGCTCGAAGCCGCACTGCCGCAGCGACGCGTAGGGCGAGCCCCGGCGGCGTTCGGTGCGGACCTGGCTCAGGCGCAG
>DASWAW010000252.1:0-3824 GCA_036390955.1 Arthrobacter sp. | reverse complement strand
TCCCTTAAAGGGCGTTTCAGGGCCGCTTGGGTGGCCTTAGCGGCGTTCCGGCAGTACTTCCTTGGCGAGGTCGGCGATGCGGCGTTCGTTCGGGAAGGAGAGTTTCCGGGCCAGTTCATGGATGGGAACCCAGGCGACGTCCACGGCTTCCTTGTCCGGATCATTCTCGATCGTCAGTTCCCCGCCCGTGGCCTGCAGCAGATAGTGGTGGACGGTTTTGTGGACGCGGTGTCCGCTGACCGTGAACCAGTAGTCGATGCTGCCCAGCGGCGCGAGGATCTTGCCCTCGATGCCGGTTTCCTCCGCGATCTCACGAACGGCGGCTTCCTCGTTGCTTTCCTTGCCTTCCGGGTGGCCCTTCGGAAGGCACCATTCCAGCCGCCCGCCGCGGTTAAGGCGGGCAATGATTGCAACGCGGAGCTCGGCGTCGGACGTGTCCACCACGACGCCGCCGGCGGAGATTTCCTCCACGGTGGGGAGGGAGGCCTGTCCGGAGTGCTGCACCGGCGCGACATTGGCACCGATTGCCGAAGGCAACGGTGGGTTTGTCCTCCTGCCGGGAGCGCTCGGTACGGGATGGGCCATGAAGTCCACTCTAACGACTCTTGTCCGCTCTTGATGACCTAAACATGGCAGGAAAGTGGACGGCCGGGAAAGTGGATCGCCCGCGGCGGCCCCGCACTCAGCGCCCGCGGCCGGACTCCGGGATGGATTCGGTGTGGTGCTGGCCGGGATTTCTGACAAGCTTAAGAAACTATGGCGCACGCACATCACGAGACTGACTCGCACACTGTTGATTTCCAGGTAGACCCTGTGGTTCTGGAGCTTGGTCAGCGGTTTGTCGACGCCGGCCACGAACTCTCCCTTGTGGGCGGCCCCGTGCGTGACCTCTTTCTGGGCCGGGTGTCCCCCGATCTGGACTTCACCACCGACGCCACTCCAGACCAGACCGTTGCCCTGATCAAGAAGTGGGCTGACAACTTCTGGGAAATCGGCCGGGCCTTCGGCACGATCGGGATGCGCAAGTCCGGTTTCCAAATCGAAATCACCACCTATCGCGCCGAGGCGTACGATCCCGACTCCCGCAAACCCGTGGTGGCGTTCGGAAAGTCGCTCACCGATGACCTGCTGCGCCGGGACTTCACGATCAACGCCATGGCTTTGCGCCTCCCGGCGTTGGAGCTCGTGGATCCGTTCGGCGGGGTCCGGGACCTCCACGCGTCCATCCTCGCCACCCCGGGCGCCCCGGAAACCTCCTTCTCCGATGATCCGCTCCGCATGATGCGCGCTGCCCGCTTCGCCGCCCAGCTGGGCATCACAGTGCACGAGGACGTCCGCGCCGCGATGTCCCGGATGGCGGAACGGATCACCATGATCTCCGCGGAACGTGTCCGCGAGGAGCTGGTCAAGCTCATCTGCGCACCGCACCCCAGGGCAGGGGTGGACCTGCTGGTGGACACCGGGCTGGCCGACTTCGTGCTGCCCGAGGTCTCCGCCCTGCGCCTCGAATCCGACGAGCACCACCGGCACAAGGACGTCTACCAGCACTCGCTCCAGGTCCTGGAGCAGGCGGCCGCGCTCGAAACGGACGCCGACGGCGCCGTGCCCGGGCCGGACTTTGTGCTGCGGTTCGCGGCCCTGATGCACGACGTCGGGAAGCCCGCCACGCGCCGCTTCGAACCGGGCGGCGCGGTGAGCTTCCGGCACCACGACATGGTCGGGTCCAAACTGACGACAAAACGGATGAAGGCGCTGCGCTTCGATAACGACACCATCAAGTCCGTGGCCAAGCTGGTGGAGCTGCACATGCGCTTCTATGGCTACGGCGAGGCAGGCTGGAGCGACTCCGCTGTCCGCCGCTATGTCACCGACGCCGGTCCGCTCCTGGACCGGCTGCACCGGCTGACCCGCTCGGACGTCACCACCCGCAACCAGCGCAAGGCCGAGCGGCTTGCCTTCGCCTACGACGATCTCGAGGCCAGGATCGCAGCCCTGCGGGAGCAGGAATCCCTCGAGGCCGTCCGCCCCGATCTGGACGGCGGCCGGATCATGGAACTCCTTGACCTCAAGCCGGGCCCCGTCGTCGGGCGCGCCTACAAATTCCTGCTGGAGGAACGGATGGAACACGGCCCGCTGGATCCCGCCGTGGCCGAAGCCAAGCTCCACGAATGGTGGGCTGCCCAGCCCGAGTCCGCCGTCGCACTCTCAACTGAGGAGTCCTAAGTGATTGCACCTTCAAACGGCCCCCGCCCCCAGCTGTGGATCCTGAGGCACGGCGAAACCGAGTGGTCCAAGAGCGGCCAGTACACCGGCCTCACCGACCTGCCGCTCACCGTGGAGGGTGAGCAGCAGTCCGTGGAGGCACGCAAGGTGCTCGACGCCGTCGACTTTGACCTCGTGCTGACATCCCCGCTGCGGCGGGCCCGCCGGACCGCGGAACTCGCCGGTTTCCCCGACGCCCAGCTGGAACCGCTCGCGGTGGAGTGGGACTACGGCGACTACGAGGGCATCAGCTCTGACCTCATCCGCAAGGACAACCCGGAGTACCTGATCTGGACCCACGGTGTGCCGAACGGCGAAGCCCTGGACGACGTCGCCGCGCGCGCGGACAAGATCGTGGCACGGGTGCTGGAATCGGGCCTGGACAATGTGCTGATCGTGGCGCACGGGCACTTCTCCCGGATCCTCACCGCCCGGTGGCTGGGGCTCGATCCCCACGAGGGCCGGCACTTCGTCCTGGGAACCGCGAAAGTCTGCACGCTCGGCTGGGATAAGAAGACGCCCGCCGTGGTCCGCTGGGGCCTATAAAGACCGTAAATAAAATAACTTCAAAGAAGTTTATGAATGCGGTAGTCAAATGCTGCATTCATGGTGTATTTTTATTTCTGACCCCAGGGCGTCCTGCCGGGGTCAAGGCGTGCGTTGCCCGGCCGGTCGGCCGGAGCCGCGACAAAGCAGAAAAGGAGGTTGGGAAGAATGATTACTTTGACTAGCGGACGGATGTACTCCGTCACCGCCACCCCGGCCTCTGTCGCTGAACCGCGCCCAAATTTCGGCCCGACTGCCTCCTGACCCCTCCGCTCGCTGCCTAATTGGCGTTAGTTCCAGAGCCGGGGCGATACCGTCCCTTCCCGGAAGTGACGTGACAGCGGACTGACCCAGGCGGACCCGCGCGGTTACGCAGCATCCCCAAAGTTCGGAACCCAGCTTCCTTGTTGGGATGCGCCTTTGCCGCGTCCAGGGGCCAGCCTGTCGCTTTTGCGAAATCATTTCCTTAGCGCCGGGTAATTCCGTGCCCATTTACGGCCTTTTCTTCCTTAATTCACAGAGGCCTTAATTGACGTGCCCAATTACTCCACCCTTCCGGGCAATTCCACTGAAAGGTCCACCGTGACTACTGCCAGCACCGCCGTCCAACCACGCACCGCGAGCCACCGGCGGGAGGTGACCACCATGAAGCAGAAACTCCACAGGTTGCTGCGCCGGTGCCTCCAGCCGGCACCCAGGCGCACGACGCTGTTCGACGGACAGCTCCTCGACCGGAAGCGCGAGGACGTGTTCCTTGTCATGCATCGGATCGGCCTCATCCGTTGACGCAGGTCCAGGCCGTCGAAGGAGCAACTGATCACTGACATCGGACCTGATCCCCAAGGAGCCCACGCGGCGACGCGTGGGCTCGCCCATTTAAGCAACCGTATTGATACCCGCTGCGCCAGCCGCCCGGCGCAGCACGGCCAGCCGGAGTGGCCCCGGTAAGCTCGGGGACATGCAGGAGACAAAGCCGCCGGAGCACCGCAGACGTGTCCGACTGGTCATCCCGAGCC
>DASWAW010000251.1:0-4154 GCA_036390955.1 Arthrobacter sp. | reverse complement strand
CTTCTGGCCGCGGGCCCCAATCGACCATTCGCCGTGGTTGGCCTCGTACATTTCATCCTGGGTCATGCCGGGCTCGTAGCCGACGTACGGGCGGCCAAGGCCGTCCTGCTCAGGATCGACGGGCTTCTTGGCGGTGACGGTGATGTGCAGCATTGGTGCTCCTTGGCTGAATTTTATAGATGGGGCTCCCGGGTGCCTCAAGTATGTTCTCCGTCCTGATACTTGTCAAGGCCGGGAGCTTCATCTATAGGTCCGGGAAGGACGGACGCCTTCTCCGCACACATGGGAGCCATGGAAAGCATCCCCGGCCTGAATTTCACGGCCATCGACTTCGAAGCAGCCAACTCCGACCGGGCCTCCGCCATCGCCGTGGGCATCACCACCGTGCGAGACGGGATCATTGCCGGCACCGAGTCCTGGCTGATCCGGCCGCACACCGGACAGGATTCCTTCGACAAATACGCTATGCGCGTTCATGGCATCACCCCGGAGATGACCGCCGGCGCCTCCTCGCTGGAAGAGTCGATGCTCAGGCTCGAAGCCCTCATCGGGGACGGCCCGGTGCTCGCGCACAACATCAGCTACGACGGTGACGTGCTCCGCCGGTCCTTTGAGATCACTGGACGGGCGGAGCCGGCCAACGAGCTGCGCTGCACCCAGACTCTCTCCCGGGTGGCGCTGGCGCTGACGAAAACCAAGCTCCACCTTGTGGCAGGGCACCTGGGCCTGCCGGAGTTCCAGGCCCACGACGCCGGGGCCGATTCCCTGACCTGCGCCCGGATCGCCCTGGCCATCGCACACCTGCGCGGCGCCACGACCATCACCGGAATGTACCGGGGGCTGGGCATTGGCTGAACATCTGGAGGATCGCCGCACACAAGCGGTCATGACCACCGTTCTTGAAGCCCCCACCGCCCCCGCCATCGGCGTCCGCTACCTCAAGCAGTCAACCGGCCGGGCCTGGCACGTCGTCCGGATTTGCAACTCCGGACTCATCGCCCTCAGCGAGGAGTTCTACGGACCGGAATGCGAGATGCGCGAATACGTCACGCGCGACGAACTCGCCGGAGACTACGCCCCGGCCAGCTGAGTCAGGGGAGCGGTGCCGGCGGCGCCGCACACATGGGCCCTATGGACGACAACGCACCCCGCCCGGGCCGGGCAGCTCCCCTCACCAGCATCCCCATCAAGCTCTCCGCAGAGACCCTCGCCATGCCCCCGATCCGCATCCCGGTCGGCATCGGCTACACCTACATGGACAAAACCACCGGCGAGACATGGACCCTCTCCGGGCTCCGGTCCGGGCTCAACGTGATCATGGTCCGCGGCACCATGCGTGAGCCCGACGAGATCCGCGACCGCGTCTCCGTGGACACCCTCGCGGATGACTACGAGCACCTCGGGTGTGACCACGAAAACTACTGCTGCAGAACCCACAAGAGCCATGTCACGCCGCACTACGGCTGCATGATGCGGTGAACGGCCGCGACCCTGCACACGGACACTCCGGGCCCCGGATCGCCCGTCGGGGAGTATCACGCATAGAAGCAGGGCAGGACTTACCGAACCGCGGTGTCCATGGACCGGGACGGTGTGACTTTGGGGCGGCTGATCTATTTCTCTTCCACCTCCGACAACACCCACCGGTTTGTGCAAAAGCTCGGACTGGACAGTGTCCGGCTCCCGGTGCTGACTCGCGATGAGACCTACCTCGCCACCGAACCCTATGTCCTGGTCGTCCCCACTTACGGCGGCGGCAACGACGGGGGAGCGGTCCCGAAGCAGGTCGTGAAGTTCCTCAACGTCGCAGCAAACCGTGAGCTCATCCGTGGGGTCATTGCGGCGGGGAACACCAATTTCGGTGACGCCTACTGCCTGGCAGGGGATGTCATCGCGGCCAAATGCCGCACACAGCTTTTATACCGAGTAGAACTCATGGGCACCCCGGAAGACGTGGAGCGTGTCCAAACTGGATTGGAGATATTTTGGAAACGAACGTCCTGACGCCCACCGACGAGGTGACGAAGTCCGACCTGGGCTTCCATGAGCTGAACGCCATGCTGAACCTGTACGGACCCGACGGGAAGATGCAGTTCTGGGCCGACCGCGAGGCTGCCAACCAATACTGCAAGTACGAGGTCAACGGCAACACCTGGTTCTTCCACAACCTCCAGGAGAAGCTCGAATTCCTGGTCGAGGAAAAGTATTACGAGGCCGGCCTGCTCGCCAAGTACGACTTCTCCTTCATCAAGGCCCTGTTCAAGCAGGCCTACGCCCACAAGTTCCGCTTCCCGACCTTCCTGGGCGCGTTCAAGTTCTACACGTCCTACGCGATGAAGACCTTCGACGGCAAGCGCTTCCTGGAACGCTACGAGGACCGCGTCACCATGGTCGCCCTCGGACTGGCCGACGGCGACGAGACCATCGCCTCCCAGCTGGTCGATGAGATCATCACCGGCCGCTTCCAGCCGGCCACCCCGACGTTCCTGAACACCGGCAAGGCCCAGCGCGGCGAGCTCGTCTCCTGCTTCCTGCTCCGCACTGAGGACAACCTGGAGTCCATCTTCAAGGGCGTCTCCAACTCCGGCCAGCTCTCCAAGCGCGGAGGCGGCGTGGCGGTCTGCCTGACCAACCTGCGTGAAGTCGGGGCCCCGATCAAGAAGATTGAGAACCAGTCCTCCGGAATCATCCCCGTGATGAAGCTCCTCGAGGACACCTTCTCCTACGCCAACCAGCTCGGCCAGCGCCAGGGCGCCGGCGCCGTGTACCTGCACGCCCACCACCCGGACATCTACCGCTTCCTGGACACCAAGCGCGAGAACGCCGACGAGAAGATCCGCATCAAGACCCTCTCGCTCGGCGTCGTCATCCCGGACATTACCTTCGAGCTGGCCAAGACCGACGCGGACATGTATCTGTTCTCCCCGTACGACGTCGAGCGCGTCTACGGCATGCCGTTCTCGGACATCAACGTCACCGAGAAGTACCACGAGATGGTCGACGACGCGCGGATCAAGAAGACTAAGATCAAGGCCCGCGAGTTCTTCCAGACCCTCGCGGAGATCCAGTTCGAATCCGGCTACCCGTACATCATGTTCGAGGACACCGTGAACCGGGAAAACCCGATCGACGGCAAGATCATCATGTCCAACCTCTGCTCGGAAATCCTTCAGGTCTCCTCCGCGAGCACCTTCAACGAGGACCAGAGCTACGACGTCGTCGGCAAAGACATCTCCTGCAACCTGGGCTCGATGAACATCGCAGCGGCGATGGACGGCGGGGACCTGGGCGCCACCGTCGAGGCAGCCATCCGCGGGCTCACTGCGGTCTCGGACCAGTCGGACATCAAGTCGGTCCCGTCGATCGCCTACGGCAACTCCAAGTCCCACGCCATCGGCCTGGGCCAGATGAACCTGCACGGCTACCTCGCCCGTGAGCGGATCTTCTACGGCTCCGCCGAAGGCATCGACTTCACGGGCATCTACTTCGCGAACATCGCCTTCCACGCGATCCGGGCCTCCAACATGATTGCCAAGGAGCGCGGCGAAACGTTCGAAGGCTTCGAGAAGTCCAAGTACGCCACCGGGGAATTCTTCGACAAGTACGTCACCCGGACCTGGTTCCCGGAGACCGCCCGCGTCCAGGAGCTCTTCGACGTGGCCGGCATCCACCTGCCGACCATCGCAGACTGGGAAGAGCTGAAGGTCTCCGTCATGGAGCACGGCATCTACAACCAGAACCTGCAGGCCGTCCCGCCGACGGGCTCGATCTCCTACATCAACAACTCCACGGCATCGATCCACCCGATCGCCTCGAAGGTTGAGATCCGCAAGGAAGGCAAGCTCGGCCGCGTCTACTACCCGGCGCCGTTCATGACCGACGACAACCTCGCCTACTACCAGGACGCCTACGAGATCGGCTACGAGAAGGTCATCGACACGTATGCCGCAGCGACCGTCCACGTGGACCAGGGCCTTTCCCTGACCCTGTTCTTCAAGGACACCGCCACCACCCGCGACATCAACAAGGCCCAGATCTACGCGTGGAAGAAGGGCATCAAGACCATCTACTACATCCGTCTGCGCCAGATGGCCCTGGACGGGACCGAGGTGGAAAACTGCGTCTCATGCCAGCTTTAATGCCGGCAGCGTGAC
>DASWAW010000250.1:0-8464 GCA_036390955.1 Arthrobacter sp. | reverse complement strand
TCATTGGCAGCGCCGGAGTCCTTGCCCTCGAAGGCGACGGAGCCGACGTCGAGCGCCGCGACAGCTGAAGCAAGCTGCTTCGCCGCGTCCTGGGCGCCGGCGCGTCCGTCGTCGCAGGCCACCAACGAGGCGCCCAGAACGAGACCAACAAGGACAGCTGAAAGTTTAGATATGTTCCCCACCGCGCCATTATGCACCGTGCCGCGGACAATTCCCCTGTCACATAACGCCTCCCGGCGGCCAGGAACGCTGGGTCCGCGGACCACCAACGCCTCAGAAGCGGCTCAGGAACGGCTCAGAAACGGCTCAGAAACGCCGGATGATCCTGCGCTGGGCGGCCACGGAGATCGCGGCGGTGCGGTTGTCCACGCCGAGCTTGCCGTAGATGTGCACGAGGTGCGTCTTGACCGTGGCTTCCGAGATAAACAGCTGCTTGGCGATGGCCCGGTTGCCCAGGCCCGTGGCGAGGAGCTCCAGCAGCTGGATCTCGCGGGCGGACAGGACCGGTTCGGGGTTGCGGATCCGGACCATCAGCCGGGCGGCCACTTCCGGGGCCAGCGCGGTCTGGCCCGCCGCGGCGGCGAGCACCGCCTGGCGGATCTGCTCCGGCGGCGCGTCCTTGAGCATGTAGCCGCTCGCTCCGGCTTCCACCGCGGCGAGGATATCGGCGTCGGAGTCGTAGGTGGTGAGGATGAGCACCGGCGGGGCGGGCCGGCCCGCCTCGCCCGCCATGATCCTGCCGGTCGCCGTGACGCCGTCCATGCCTGTGCCCATCTGCAGGTCCATGAGGACGACGTCGACCGGCTCGCCGAGGGTGTGGAGCCGGGAGAGCTCGGCCAGGGCCGCGCCGCCGTCGGCCGCCTCGGCAGCGACGGCGATGCCCTCGAAATCGCCCAGCATGGCCCGCAGTCCGGCCCGGACCACCGGGTGGTCATCCACCAGCAGGACGCGGATATCGTTCACGGCTCGTCCCCTGCCGGCGGGTCCGCGAGCGGCAGCCGGATGGCCACGACCGTTCCTTCGCCGGGTGCGGATTCGATATCGAGGCTGCCGTGCAGCGCCGTCACGCGTTCCTGGAGCGACTTCAGCCCGTAGCCCGAGCCGTCGGGCCGGCCGGCGGGGTCTGTGACCGCGGAGGGGTCGAAGCCGGCGCCGTCGTCGTAAATGTCCATCGCCACTTCGCTGCCCAGGAAGGACAGGGTCACGACGGCGGTGCCCGCCTTGGCGTGCACCCAGACATTCGCGAGGCTTGCCTGCGCCGCCCGCAGCAGGGTGGTGCGGTAGGGATTGGGCAGTTCCACCGGGGTGCCTTCCAGGTCGAAGCGGCAGCGCAGCCGGGTGCCGCGGGCCGCGGCCTCGGTTTCCGTCTTGTCGCAGAGCCGGCGCAGGCTGTTCACGAGGGGATCCTCCGGCGGGTCCGGCTGCGGGTCCGGCTGCGGGTTCTGCAGCGGGTTCTGCTGCGCGTTCTCAGCAGGGCTCTGCGCCGGGCTTTCCGCCAGGGCGGGGGGCTGCAGGCCGCGGACAAAACTGCGCGCCTCGGCCAGGTTGGCTGTGGCCGTGTCCTGGACCGTCCGGAGCCGGTCCCGGGCTGTGGCAAGGTCACCGTCGTCGAGTGACTTTTCCGCCGAGCGGCCCATCAGCAGGATGCTGGAAAAGCCCTGGGCGAGGGTGTCGTGGATTTCGCGGGCCAGTCTGGCCCGCTCCGCCAGCGTGCCGGCGTTGTGCTGGCTGCGGGCAAGTTCGGCGCGGGTGCGGCGCAGCTCCTCGGCGGCGGACCGCTGGTTCTCGGCTTCCAGGTAGAGCGCCCGGTACGCCAGCCCGGTGACCACCGCAAAGGCCGCCCCGAACGCCGGTCCCAGCACCATGGGCAGCTGCAGGGCGCCGCCGTCCGCTCCGGAGTTGTGGAACCACAGCGCCACGATCACCAGAACCGTGCTCAGGGCGATCGCCGGCAGCGCCAGCCGCAGCGGCAGCACGTGCAACTGCAGGAAGAAGAGCGGGAAGGCCAGCCACACGAAGTCGGCGCTGGCCCAGATCAGCAGCAGCCAGAGCAGGCAGACAGCACCGAGCCACCAGACCGAGTAAGCCCTGGGGTCAAACCGGGACGGATCCGTGGCGTGGCGTTTCTCCAGGACGGTGCCCAGCACGTAGACGGCGGCGAGCAGCAGCGCAAGGCCCAGGGCGAGCAAGTCCCCGCCCTGGAGTCCCGCTCCCAGCAGCCGGACGACGGCGACGAGCAGCAGCAGGGCGAAGCCGCTGTGAAGGCACACCCGCAGGACGCGCAGAATCACGGCGGCCTGCGTCGTGCCTGCCGTGGCGGTCCCTGGCGGCGTGCTGCGGGGCTTCTCGTCCATGCCTTCAGCGTAGTGCCGCGGGCGGCCGCCTCCGGTCGAAATGACGCCTGTCGGGCCGGTATCAACCTTTTGGTTGACCCGTACGTCCACCGGTCAGGGGCGCAGTCCCACCCGGGCGGGTGATGCCGGCCCCGAGTCCCGGCGGGAGGCTTGAAGCAACGCCACAAACCCGTTGAAAAGGACACCCATGTATCTCGCTCTCCGCGACCTCCGCTTCGCCAAAGGACGCTTCATTCTGATGGGCGGAGTCGTCGCGCTCATCACCCTGCTGCTGGTGCTGCTCTCCGGGCTCACCGCCGGTCTGGGGAACCAGTCGACGTCGGCCCTCGCCGGACTGCCCGCGGACCGGATCGTCTTCGGCGCCCCCGCCGGAGACAGCCCCAAGGCGTCCTTCACCGAATCGGAGGTCACCCGCGGGCAATTGTCGGCGTGGGCCACCCGGGAGGGCGTGGCGCACGCCGAACTGCTGGGCATCAGCCAGAGCCGTTTCCAGGCGATTAGCTCCGCCGGCACACCGTCCGGGACGGCCAGCGTGGCTGTCTTCGGAACCGAGGGCACCGGCCTGGCGCCCGCCGCCGTGGCCGAGGGAACGGTCGTGGTCGGCAGCAGCCTCGCCGAGGAACTCGAATTGCAGGCCGGTAGCCGCGCCACGGTGGGCGGCACCGAACTGACCGTATCGGCCATCGTCCCGGACCAGTGGTACTCCCACACCGGCGTTGTCTGGACCACCCTCGGCGACTGGCGGAAGCTCGCACACATCACCGGCAGTGACGCCGCTGCAACTGTCATCGCCGTCACGGCCGCGGACGGACAGACACCCGACGTCGAGGCCGCCGACGCTGCGGCCGGTACGGTCAGCACCACCCGGGAGGCGTCCTTCCAGGCCCTGGGTTCCTACAAGAGCGAAAACGGCTCCCTGCTGCTCATGCAGGCGTTCCTGTACGGCATCTCGGCGCTGGTCATCGTGGCCTTCCTGACGGTATGGACCGTGCAGCGCACGCGGGACGTCGCCGTCCTCAAGGCCCTCGGCGGATCCTCCGGCTACGTCCTGAAAGACGCCATGGTCCAGGCGACGATCGTGCTCCTCGCCGGAGCCGCGGCCGGGGGCACGGCCGGTGTGGCCGGGGGAGCCCTCGCCGCGGGCGCCGCCCCGTTCCTGCTGACTCCGCAGACAACACTGCTGCCGATGGCGGGCATCGTGGTGCTCGGACTGGCCGGGGCCGCGCTGGCGGTCCGGAGCATCACCCGGGTGGACCCGCTCCTGGCCCTCGGCGGCAACTAGCACCCTAAACCGTAAATATTCCCTGAAAGGCATACACTGTGAACACTGCCCTGAACCTCGTCAACGTCACCCTTGAATACCCCGACGGCGAAGGCACCCTCAAGGCGCTCGACGGCGTCAGCCTCCGGCTCGCGCCGGGAGAGTTCCTGTCCCTGGTGGGACCCTCCGGCTCGGGAAAATCCTCCCTCCTGGCAGTCGCCGCCACGCTCGTCCGGCCCACGGCGGGTCTCGTGGTCATCGGCGGGATCGATGCCGGCGGATTATCCGACGCGGACCGCACGTCCCTGCGGCGGGAGAAGATCGGCATCATCTTCCAGCAGCCCAATTTGCTGCCGTCCCTGACAGCCCTGGAGCAGTTGGTGATTGTGGACCACCTGCGCGGCCAGCCGGCGGGCGAGGCCACCCGCCGCGCCGCCGCACTCCTGGACCTCGTCGGGCTGGCCGCGGCGGCCGGAAAACGGCCCCACCAGCTCTCCGGCGGGCAGCGGCAGCGGGTCAATATTGCCCGTGCCCTGATGGGGGATCCGGCCGTGCTGCTGGTGGACGAACCAACGGCCGCCCTGGACCACGACCGGAGCGAGGCGATCGTGCGGCTGCTGCGCCGGGTCACAGACGAGTTCGGAGTGGCCACCGTGATGGTCACCCACGACACCGGCTTCGTCCCCCTGACGGATACGGTGGCCAGCATGCGCGACGGAAGGCTCTCCGCCCCGCAGCCGGTCAGCCCGGCCCTGGCGTGAGGTCCTGCCGGCACCCGGGGGGCTGATCTCCGCTGCCGCCCGGGGCCCGGTGTCCGGCAGGCTCCTTCATCCCGGCGGCCCTAGAGTCCGAGCGGCGGCACCGGCAGGCCAAATATGTCCTTCAGTGCATATTTCGCGGCGTGGTATCCGGGCATGCCCGTCACCCCCGGACCGGGCGGGGTGGAGGACGAACACAGGTACACGCCGCGCAGCGGGGTCCGCCAGGGGACGCGGCCCAGGACGGGCCGCCGGATGATCCCGCGGAGGTCCATCAGACCGGCGCTGAAATCCCCGCCGACATAGTTCTCGTTGTACACACCCAGCCCGGCCGCCGTCGTGACATGGTGGCTGAGGACAAGGTCACGGAATCCGGGGGCGAAGCGCTCCAGCTGGGCGATCACGGCCTCCGCCATGTCCACAGTGGAACCGGCCGGGACATGGCAGTAGGTCCACAGGATGTGCCGGCCACCGGGTGCGCGGCCGGCATCGAAGCGCGACGGCTGCGAGAGAAGGACATAGGGCCGGTCCGGATGACGCCCGGCGGCGACGAGGTTCTCCGCCTCGGCCATCTCCGCCCGGGTGCCCCCCACGTGGACCGTGCCGGCGTCGGCCAGTCCCGGGGCCGCCCAGGGGACGGGGCCGGACAGGATGAAGTCGACCTTGCAGGCCCCGTCCCCGAACCGGAAGGACTCAAGGGCGCGGCGGTACCGGTCCGGCAGTCTGCCGTCGGCGAGCCTGAGCAGCCCGGGCGGCGCCACATCCAGCAAGGTGGCCCGGACCGGGGGCAGCTCCGCCAGGGACCCGATCCGCGCCCCGGTCTCCACTGTCCCGCCATGTGCTTGAATGTCCGCCACCATTGCCTGCGCGATCGCCACGGAGCCGCCTTCCGGGACGGGCCAGCCGACCGTGTGGGCGAGCGTCCCCAGCATGAGGCCCGCTCCGGCCGCCGCGGGCGCCGGGAGCTGCGAGACCGCATGCGCCGCGACGCCGGTCAGCAGCGCGGGTGCCAGATCCTCCCGGAACCTCACCCCCCACAGGGGTGAGCCCTGCTCCAGGACCCGGGCGCCGAACACCGCGGCCGCCACCGGGTCCCCGGGTATCCGCAGGAGCTGGTTCAGCGTCAGGTCCGTGATTCCGTCCGCCCGCTGCACGAGCGGGGCCATCAGCCGCCCGAACGCGGCGCCGTCGCGGCCCAGCCCGGCAACTGTTCGCTCAAGTGAGTGGTAGGCCAGGGCCGCCCGTCCGCCGTCGAGCGGCGTGCCGTAGGAGACCTCGGGTACCTCAAGCCGGATCCGCCTCGACAGCTGGAACTGCCGGAAGAACGGCGAGGCCAGGGCCATCGGATGCACCGCGGAGCAGACGTCGTGAAAGTGGCCGGGCTCGATGAGTTCCGACGTCCGCAGGCCGCCGCCAAAGGTCGGCGCCGCCTCGTAGACGTGCACTTTCAGTCCGGCGCGGGCCAGGGTGACCGCTGCGGCGAGGCCGTTCGGTCCTGATCCAACAACGGCGACATCAGGCATGCGCGGCCGCCTTGCGCCAGGGCAATACGGAAGCCGACGGGTGCAGCAGGTCCACCCGCAACCGGTCCGGAACGCCTTCGAACGGCCCGCCCTGCGGATCATCCATCCCGTACCGGCGGACCACGTCGTGGCGGGGCTCCCAGATCTCCCAGGCCACCCGCACCATCAGGTACGCGGTGGCGATCATATGGAAAACCACGGCGAGGACGTAGTAGGGCATATCAATATTGTGCTGGGACACACCGCCGCTCGTCACCTGCCCTAGGTACAGCCAGACGGCCGCCCAGTGCAGCCCCTCGAAGGTCTGCCAGATCAGAAAGTCCCGCCAGCGCGGCCGGGCCAGGGCAAGGAGCGGGATGAGCCAGATGACGAACTGCGGCGAGTAGACCTTGTTCGTGAGGATAAACGCGGCAACGATCAGGAAGGCCAGCTGCGCGAGCCGGGGCCGGCGGGGCGCGGCCAGGGCCAGTGCCCCGACCAGCACACAGGCCAGCACGAAGAGGTTCAGGGCCAGGGTATTGACCGTTTCGGGCTGCAGGGGGAGCCAGCCCAGCCGGCCGGCGACAAGGTTGTAGGCAAACCAGGGCGAGCTGTAGCCGGCGGGCCGGTCCTCGGTGAACTGGTAGAAGTATTTCCAGCCCTCCGGGTTGGCAGCGGCGACCGGAAGATTGACGGCCAGCCACGCGGCGGCTGCGGCACCGGCGGTGACGAGGATCGCCCGGATCCGTCCGGTGCGCAGGGCCAGGAGCAGGACCGCGCCCAGAATCAGCACCGGATAAAGCTTGGTTGCCGTGCCCAGGCCGATGAAGACTCCGGCCAGCACGAGTTTATTCCGGGAGAAGCAGTACATGCCGAGGGCCAGCAGCCCAACAGCCCACATGTCCCAGTTGATGGTGCCGGCGAGGATGATGCCGGGGGCCACCGCCACCATCGCCGCGTCCCACGGCCGGCGGCGGGCCATCCGTGCGGTGGCGAGTACCGTGACGATCCAGACGGCCACGATCAGGGCGGCGTTGATGTCGAAGTAGGCGAGGATCCGGCCGGCTGAGACGCCTTCGCCCGGAACCAGCAGGGCCGTGGCGCCGGCGACGAACCCCATCAGGACGGGGTATTCAAAGAATGTCCCCGCGGTGATGAAGGGGAAGGCGCCGTCGCCGAGGCCGCGGTTCTTGAACAGCTCGGGGAAGTCCGAGTAGCAGCTCGCGTAGAACTGGCCCGGGGTTTCCCAGCCGTTGGCGCGGCAATAGGACTTGAGGAGGATCCCGATGACGGCCGCCAGAACGGTGAGCAGGATCAGGACGCGTTCCACGGTGAAAAATCCGGGGGAGACGATGCCGGGTGCTGAGCGGCGGCCCATGGGTCCGCCAATCAACTCCGTGAAGTTCCTCAGCAGGGGGTCGCTGCGGCTGGGGATGACCAGTCGGACACGTCTGCGGTGCTCCGGCGGCTTTGTCTCCTGCATGCCCCTGAGCTTACCGGGGCAATCCGGCTGGCCGCGCTGCGCCGGGCGGGTGGCACAGCGGGTCTCAACGCGGGTGCAGAGCCGGGTGCTTTAAAAGGGGGAGCCCATGCGTCGCCGCGTGGGCTCCCCGGGATCAGTTCCGATGTGGTCAACAGTGGCTCCGTCGTGGCCTGGGCCTGCCTCAGCGGATGAGGCCGATCTGATACATGACGACGTAGACGTCTTCACGCTTCTGGTCCAGGAGTTGTCCGTTAAACAGGGCCGTGTGCCTGGGGGCCGGCTGGAGATACAGGCGCAGAAGCCCGCGGAGTTTCTGGCTCATGGTGCTCACCTCCCGCCGGTGGCTCGCCGTGCGTGGTGGGGCTGTGCTGCTGGCAATAGTCACGATGGACCTTTCATGGGTACTGCTGGGAAAGGGTGGAGTAATTGGGCATGGCAATTAATGCCTCTGTGAATTGAGGAAGAAAAGGCAGTAATTGGGCATGGAATTACCCGGCGCTAAAAAATGATTTCGCAAAAGCGAAAGGCCGGCCCCTGGACACGGGAATGCCGCATCCCCAACAAGAAGCTGGGTTCCGAACTTTGGGGAGGCTGCGCAACCGCGGGGTTCCGCCTTGGTCAGTCCGCTGTCACGGCATTCCCGGGGAAGGGAGAACCGGTACCGCCTTGACTCCGGGGCCTAGGTGATGGAAATCAGGCCGGGAGCGGAGGGGTCAGGAGGCAGTCGGGCCGAAAGTTGGGCGCGGTTCAGCGTCAGAGGCCGGGGTGGTAACGGCGCAGTACATCCATCCGCTAGTCAAAGTAATCATTTTCCCAACCTCCTTTTCTGTTCTGCCGTGGCTCCGGCTGACTGGCCGGACGACGCGCACCTCGACCCCGGCAAGACGCTCTGGGGTCAGAAATAAAATTACACCATGAATGCAGCACTTGACTACCGAATTAATAAACTTTCTTAAAGTTATTTCTAAACCGTATTTATAGGCCCCAGCGGACCACGGCCGGGGTCTTCTTGTCCCAGCCGAGCGTGCAGACTTTGGCCGTTCCCAGAATGAAGTGCCTGCCTTCGTGGGGATCGAGCCCCAGCCACCGGGCGGTGAGGATCCGGG
>DASWAW010000249.1:0-1793 GCA_036390955.1 Arthrobacter sp. | reverse complement strand
GGCCCTGCGACACCTGGAGGTCGAGCGTGCGGCCGCCCGACTCAAGGCCACACTGGACAGGCGCCTGGGCCGGTCCGAATAGGCTGGTCGCATGACGAATGAATTTCGGCCTATTGGCGTCTGCGGCGACTGGCATGGGTCCGTCGGATTCAGCCTGGATGCGGTCCGGGCGGCCGCCAAGAACGGGGTAAGGACCATGGTCCACGTCGGCGACATGGGCCTCGATTTTCCGGGTCCCAAGCGCGGCCGGTACGAGGCTCGCCTGAATCGTCTGCTCGTCGAGAAGGGCGTGACGCTCATCGTCTCGCCGGGCAACCATGACAACTGGGACACCATCCTGAAGCTGCCAGTCGGGCCCGATGGCCTGGCCGTCTGGCGCTCAAATATCCCCATCCTCCCCCGTGGCGGCCGGACCGTAATTGAGGGGCTGACGGTCGGGGGGCTAGGTGGTGGATACAGTGTCGACCAGCATTGGCGCACTGTGGGCAAAGACTGGTGGGCTGATGAGGAGCCGACACAGGAGGAAGCCGACAAGCTGGTGGCCGGCGGTCCCGTGGATGTCCTCGTAACGCATGACGTTCCGTCGGGCATCTCATTGACCGCCGGCGACTTCGACCTGGCTCCGGAGGTCCAGGAGCGGGCCAACCAGACCAGGCTCCTTCTTCGAAACGTCGTCGATACGCTGGCCCCTCCTCTGGTGTTCAGTGGACACTGGCACCAGCGCCGTGTCGCAGAGGTTTTGCATGGCGATTCCGGGAAGACCACCACCGTGCATGTCCTCGCCGACGAGAATTCCAGGGCCGGAAACGCCGTCCTGCTGTGGCCGGACACCCTGAAGGTCGAGCCGCTGATCATTACGGGGACCTAGGAAGGCTTTTTGCCGGCGCTGCCCCTTTGGATCGTCAAGACTGAGTGTGTGGCTGCCCAAAAGGCGCTGGCCGTCAGCGCCTCTGAGAGCGGCTCATTATCTGTTGACCGGCCGTCGGCGCCGGCTCGTCTCCTGGGCCGCTCAGGCCCTGCTGCTGCCTCTGCCATCCCGGTCTCAGGGTCCTCAAACTGTCCACGACCGCACGCATCCACGACGGATCATCATCGGCGGGTCCTTCGAGTTTCCTGACCGGTCGGCGCATAGAAATACCCTCACCTTCGCGTGAACGTGAGGGTATTTCTATGCCGGGATGGTGACAGACGCCCAAGAAGAATATCAACCGATTTAGGTTGACATATTCTTCGTTATCGGCGTTCTGCCAGTTCACGCCGGCGGGCCAGATGCTTGAGGATCTGCTCCTCGTGCGCCTTGACACCTTCGACGGCCCACACCCGGCGCTGCCGCGGGGCCTTCGTCGTCTTTGACGGCGCCCCGACTACCCCAACAGGCGGCGGAAGCAGTTTCTTCCGCTCCGCCCATTCGCCCGGGTACCGGGGTGCCACCCCGAAGTGCTCGGCGATCATTTCCGCGTCCATCAAGCCAAGGACGTGGGGAACTCCCTCGTGGTCGTCCCGGCGCGCAGCCAGTGCAGCGAGGGTGACAGGTTCCCGGTCGATCCGAGGCCCGTTCCGCTTAATGTTCCGGCGGGCTTCCAGGATGGCCGGCAGCGCAGCCTCGAGGTCACGCACATGCCACACCATTGCTCCGCCGAGGACACCCACGGGTTGTGGCAATGCCGCCCCGACGCCGTAGTTGCAGTTGCTGGTCACGAGGGCGTTCAGCCGGGCGCGGTTGAAGCCCAGGGCAGCCTGCACTCGGCCAGAGTCCACAGCGTATCCGATGGGGTCAAAATCGATGGTCATCC
>DASWAW010000248.1:0-2461 GCA_036390955.1 Arthrobacter sp. | reverse complement strand
GATGTGGTCCAGCGAGCCCACCAGGCCACCGAAGAGGTAGGAGTGCTTGGCGGAACCGTCGGCGTTCGTGGCCTTCTCGTCCTGGTTGACGTACCCGGCGCCCGTGAGGACGTTGATCGGGTCCTCTTTGGCGTAGGAGTTGAAGTCGCCGATCAGGAAGACCTTGTCGGTGCCTTTGGACTTCTGCAGTTCGTCGGAGAACGCCAGCAGCGACTGGGCCTGGGCGGTGCGGGCGAGGTTCGAGGCGCCCTGGCCCTTGTCGGTGTCGTCCGGGGTGGCGGCTGAGCCCTTGGACTTGAAGTGGTTGGCGATCGCGATGAACTTCTTGTCATCGGCGGCGCCGACCGGCTTGAAGACCTGGGCCAGCGGCTTGCGTGCGGTTGCGAAGGCGACAGTGTCGTTGTGGATGATGGACTCGCCCACCGGCTCTGCGGCGGCCTTCTTGAAGATGAAGGCGGTGCGGATCATGTCCTCGTCAGCCAGCGGGG
The DNA here is from genome assembly GCA_036390955.1 of Arthrobacter sp. Taxonomy (GTDB): domain Bacteria; phylum Actinomycetota; class Actinomycetes; order Actinomycetales; family Micrococcaceae; genus Arthrobacter. Next base: position 1,973 of record DASWAW010000248.1, on the reverse strand, counting down.
GTGCGTTGGCGGGCGTGCGGACGTAGTCCCAGATCCCCGGCGTAGCGATGTTCAGGTTGTCGACCAGCTTGGCCAGGGCGTCGTCACGGTTCTTGCCGAACTGTGCGGAGTTTTCGATCTCCATGAGGGTCACGACGTCGGCACCGGACTTCGTGATGGCGGCGACGATCTTGTCCTGCTGGCGCTGGAGGTTTGCGGCGTTGGCCGCGCCGCGGGCATCGCAGCCGCCGCGGACGGTGATTGGGTTCCCGTCGCGGTCCGTGTAGTAGGTGCAGCCGGTGAGCTGATCGCCCGTGGTGGGAAAGTAGTTGAGCACGTTGAACGAGGCAATCTTGAGGTTGCCTCCGACGGCGGCGGGCGCCTCCGTGCGGGACGTGGCGCCGAAGGTTACCGGCTGGACGGCGTCCGCATTGGCGGGGGTCAGCTGGGTCAGCGGCTGGAACTTCCAGGCGTTGTTGGTGTAGCTGAGCACAACGTTGGTCTTGAAGTTCACCGGTGCGCCGACGCGGACGGGGTCCGCCGTGGTCAGGTACGGCAGCTCCAGGGCCTTGGTGGCGGCGTCCTTGAGGAAGTTGGTGGTGGCGCCGTCGTCGAGTTTGATGCCGCGGGCGGCATTGGCGGCGACGGTGGCGGTGTACTCGGCCGAGCCGTACGGCGCGACGGCGGTGGGCTGCTCCAGTGGGGTGGTTCCGCCGGCCAGGCCGATTTCGCCGTACTGGTTCAGCGAGTAGTTGTCAGCGACGGTCAGGGGACCCTGCGGGGTCAATAGCATGCCTTCGAGGGATTCGCGGAAGGCTTCCCCGGCCGGCAGCGCAAAGCCGGTGGCCTTGACCTCGGGGGCGGCCTCGGTGAGCTTCAACAGGCCCGCCGCGGCGGCAACGCTCACCTGGGTCATGCCGAAGTACTCGCTGACGGCGCCGGTCACCTCGACGTAGTCGCCGATCTGGACGGAACCGGCTGTGGCGGCCGAGAAGACGAAGACAGCGTCCGACGCCGTGTGGTCGGCCGGGGTCAGGTCGCCGCCGGTGCCGGGGGTCTGGATGTAGTAGCCGGCGAAACCGCCGGTGGGGAACGTCGCGGTGACCTTGCCGCGGGTGGTGACGGTGGTCCCCACGAGCGGGCTGGCGGTCCCGTTGCCCTGGATCTCGGCGATGGTCTTGGCTGCCGGGGGAGTGCCGGGGTCGGTTCCGACCGGTGGATCGAGGGGACCGGCTGCACCGTTGGTTGCCTTGGGGGTGATGGTGGCGTTGAGGCTGAAGTCGGCGGAGTTGTTGTTGCTGTCCACGCCGTTGCTGCGGTTGAGGCTCTTGACGTCGGTGTTGCTCGCCGGTGCGGTGGCTGCCTGGGTTTCGTAGGTGTTGGAGGTCCCGTAACCGAGCAGATCAGCGACGTTGGCGGGCTCGATGACCGAGCCGGCGGCCAGCGGGTTGACGGCCGTCGCCTGCCTGGCCAGCACAATGGTGCCGGTGGTGCCGCTGGGCGCGAACTTGCTGCCTGCGTCCAGATCGGCCGCCGGGAGTTCCGGCGCCGTCGACGTCGTGGGATTGTTCCCGGTCGCCTTGATCAGGTAGAAGCTCTTGGCGGCGATGCTGCCGGCCAGCGGGACGACGTTCCCGGGAGCGCCGGTACCCGAGTAGGACCGGTACTGGAGTGACCAGCCGTCCAGCGACACCGGCGCGTCGGAGGTGTTGTAGAGCTCGACGAACTTGCTCTTGTAGGCCGCGCCGGCGCTGCCGCCGCTAAGGTACGCCTCGTTGATGATCACTGGCGAGGTGCCAGCCGCTGCCGGGGAGACCTCCACGGCAAACGCCGGAACAGCGGCCAGCGGGGCGGCGATGAGCCCCGCCGACAGCGCTGTGCCCAGCGCGGTTTTCCAAGGTATGTGTTTCATCCGCTCTAACTCTCATTAGGTGCCCGGTAGGGCTGGGTGGAATGTGTCCGGGTGATGCCCGCGGACCGGCCGGTCGTTACTC
>DASWAW010000247.1:0-5513 GCA_036390955.1 Arthrobacter sp. | reverse complement strand
AAGCCCGGCGCAAAGTGTGCCGGGCCTAACCAAGATCCACAATGAGGAGAAATACATGGCACAGGGAACTGTCAAGTGGTTCAACGCTGAAAAGGGCTTCGGCTTCATCACCCCGGATGACTCCGATGGCGATGTCTTCGTGCACTACTCGGAGATCCAGACCGGTGGCTTCAAGACCCTCGACGAGAACGCCCGCGTTCAGTTCGAAATCGGCCAGGGCGCCAAGGGCCCCCAGGCTACCGGCGTGACGCTGGTCTAGTCCCCCGCAGCGGAACTGCCAGCGGCAGTCTCCGCGCAGAAATGGTCCCCGGCTTCCGAGCCGGGGACCATTTTTTGCTTCAGCGCACGAGGGTCCTGAGCAGCCGCGCACTTTGCCGCACTGACAGGCCGGGCAGATAGGCCCGGCTCAGTGCCCTGCCCATGGCGGGCAGCTGCAGCGGGTCCTGGTAATAGAGGTAGAGGGTCCGGTAGTCGGGCTTGAAGCGGGACTTGAAGGTCGCCAGCGAGCGGAACCCGTAGACGGGCTCCAGCGCTTTGCCGACGACGTCGAGGATACCTGCCAGCCCCTCGGATCCGGCCTCGGCACCGGCCCCTGCGACCGGCGCGGTGTCTTTCGCCAGCGGCGATCCGGAGAGGGAGATGACCTCCACCGAGTTCCGCAGCTCCTTCACCGCGGAGGCGATCAGGAATTCCATCACGCCGGGGAAGGCATCGCCGCGCCTGCGCATGAAGTCCAGCGTCCAGCTCACGAGCCGCCCGTCCGCATAGACCGGCAGCCAGCTGGTGACGCCCTGGACCTGCCCCTCGGCATCCACCGCCAGGCAGCAAAGCACCTCCTCGTCCTCGAGCTCGTCGATGCCGCCGAGGGTGAAGCCCATCTCCGGGACGGACTTCTGGGCGGCCCATTCCTCGGAGACCTCGATGAGCTGGGCGCGCAGCGCGGGCGAGAAGTCGGCGTAGCGTCCCCACACGGCGTGCACCCCGGTCTTCTCGGCCCGGTTCAGCGCGGTGCGGACGTTCTGCCAGTCCTTGCCCTTGAACTCGAGCGAGCGCACGGCCAGCCGGGTTTCCTGGGCAACCGCAACCCGCCGGAAGCCGCGGGCCGCCAGCATCGGCCACAGCTCGTCAGTGCAGGAGTAGAAGCTTGGAATCAGCGCGTGTTCGGCACAGTACCGGATGAAGCCGGCAGCGGTCTCCTCACGGAACGCCGCCGGCCCGAAGGGTCCGGCCAGCGTCAGCGCGACGTTGCCGTGCTGCTGGTAGGCCACTCCCCCGCGGCCGTCGGGTGCGAACCAGTACTTGTTCGGCTCCCACAGCGCCATCCAGGACAGCGAGTCGCCGCCCTGGCGGATCAGGCCCCGGGCCACGCTGCGGTCCTCGGCTCCGGCGTCGGTCAGGTGGAGCCGGCGTTGCAGGACCAGCCACACAGCGGCCAGGGCGACCGTCCAGAAGATGATCCCGGAGGTGGCGAAGAGGAAGGCCTCGACCGCGTTGCGGCCCTCGAAGATGCGGCTGTAGATTCCGGGGATGGGCAGCGGCAGGTACTGGCGGGAGAGTTCGGCGGCCAGGCCCAACAGGCCGCCGTCGCGGTCCATGCCGCCGGCCGCGAGCCAGACTCCGGTGTAGCACGAGGCCAGCACGAGCCAGGTGCCCCCGACGACGGCGGCGAGGGCCCGGCGGGCCCGGGGGCTCGTTTCGACGCGGAACTGCCGGCGGTTGGCCGCGAGCAGCACAACGAGCACAAGCGGCACCACCACGAGGGGCAGCACGTGCACAAAACCCGAACCCATCACGCCGGTGCGCGGCCGGTTCGGGTACTGCGGAACCCTGGCGATCAGGGACAGGTAGACGGCGGCCATGGCCGTCACGCCGAGCTGGAGGGTGATCGCGATCCGCAGCGCGAGCCGGCGGCCGTGCCGCATGCCGTCCGCGCAGATCAGCAGCAGCACCACAGGGACGACGGCCAGCGCGAGACCCAGCGGCCCCGCGAAACCGGCGCGGCCGGCCTCGAGGCACGTGACGTCGATGCTGCCGCCGCAGTTCTGTTCCAGCTGGTTCAGCGTGGGCAGCGGGTTCAGGACAACATCCCGGAGCAGGGCCAGCGGCCCCGTGGGAGTCCGGACCGTGGCCGTCAGGATGGGCCCGACGGCGAAGATCGCCACGGTGAGGGCAAGCAGGTTGCGCGTTTCACGCCCGGTGGAGCGGTGGCGGTGCAGGGTGCCCTTGTCGCCCTGGATCCACCAGCCGGCCGACAGCCCCGCCAGCGCCCCGGCGAACCCCACAACGGTCTCCGGGTGACCCACGTACAGCACGAGCATCAGGGAAATGGAGACCACGGCGGTGCGCAGCCGGCGCTGCCACAGGGTGGGCAGCAGCCCGCTGGACGCCAGCGAGACGGCGAGGACCGCGGCGTACGGGCCCATCAGCCGCGCGTCCACCATCCGGCTCAGCCAGCCGTCGTCGACCTGGCGGGCGAGCTGCGTCAGCAGCAGGAACAGCGTGACCGCGCCGAACTGGGCGGCGAAATAGAACACGGCCGTGCGCGCGGTCCCCAGCTTCCGCTCGGCGAGGCCCAGCAGCACCAGGATCATCAGCGCGGCCGCGGCATAGGCCAGCAGGTTCGTGGCGAAGAACATCGAGGTGAACAGTGACCACCAGCGCCCGGACTTCAGGTCCGGGGCGCTGACGGAGGCGACGTCGAGCAGTGATTCCGGCGGTCCGGTGAGGAAGCTTCCGGTGGCCGCACCGGTAATCAGGAAGGCCGCCAGGACCGCCAGGGTGAAGGGGATGGCGCGCAGGTGGGCCAGGGACTGCCGCAATCCCTCACGCCCCAGGCCCCGGAGGGAGGCGGCCCCGCTCCCCGGCTGCCGCGCTGTCGCTGCCGGGCTCACTGGGTGATGCCCCAGCGGTTTGCCAGGAAGCCGAGCCCGGAGGGCAGCCCGCTGGACCCGGTCTCCCAGGAGTGTCCGGCGTCGGGGATCTGGCGGGCCTCCACGGTGAACCCGGCGGCGCGTGCGGCCTCGGACAGGAGCTCCATGTAGGCAATGAATTCGGGGTCCCGCTCACCGGCGCCAAAGTAGATGCCGTGCCCCTCGAAGCGGCGCTCCTGCATGAGCTGCAGCGGTGTCTGGCGGTCGAAGGCCTCGGTGTCGCCGCCGAAGGCTGCCGCGATGGTCTTTTCCCGTTCCTTCGCAAGGGCGGGTTCCTTCTCGCTGGAGAAGACCAGTGCGGAGCTGTAGATGTCCGGATGCCGGGTGACCATCTGCAGCGCGCACGTGGCGCCGAAGGAGAAGCCCCCGGCCGCCCACTTCTGGTGGTCCGGATCCACATCCAGCGTCCGGTTGATCCAGGCGGGCACGTCCACGGCGAGGAAGGTGTCGGCCTGGGCGATCCTGCTGTCCATGCAAAGGGTGTTGCCCGAGGCCGAGCCGTTCGGGTCCACGACCACCACCACGGGGGCCACGCCGTGGTGCGCTGCCGCGAACCGGTCCATCCGGCTCCGCAGCGCCCCGCCGGTGAGCCAGTCCGCCGGACCGCCCGGCTGGCCGGAGAAGAGGACCAGCACCGGAAGGGCCGGCCGGGGTGTGGCCCGGTAGGCCGGCGGAAGGTAGATGTAGGCCTCCCGGCTTTGGAAGCCCGAGCTGGTGCCGGGGATTCCGGCGCGCCGCAGCTCGCCGCCGCCGGGCAGCTCGGCCGGCGGCTTCCAGGTGGACAGACTGACGCCGGCGGAGGACCCGGGGGCGCGCTTCAGCGCGTCTTCGAGCGGCTGGATCCGCGCCACGGCGGTGCCCATCAGGTCGCTCATCGTGTGGTTGAGACCGAAGTAGCCGTTGATCTGGACGGCGGAGAGCAGCACGACGCCGAGCAGGGCGCCGGTCGACGCCGCCGTCGTCCGGCCGGGGTGCCGGTTGCCCTCATGTCCGGGGTGCCGGTTGCCCTCATGTCCGGGGGGCCGGGCGCCCGGGCGGCGCCAGGTCCCCCACAGCCGCATGATCCAGAGCAGCAGCGCCGCGATTGCGGGAAGGGACCAGGCCAGCACCTCGTGCGGCAGCTCCCCGGGGAGGACGGAAAAGACGTACACCATCAGCCAGTGGGCGGCGGCGAGCAGGGCGGCGGCACACAGGATGGCCGCGGCGGGGGGAAGCAGGAACCCCGGCCAGCGGGGGCCCTCCGGATGGTGGGTGCTGCGCCGTGCGCCCTGCCGGAGAAGGTAGGCGATGCCCGCCGCACCGGCGGCCCAGGCAATCCACAGGACCGGGCCGTCGACGAGCCGCAGGTCTTCGAATAGGTCCACCGGGGCTAGCGCCAGGTGCCGACGCCAATGACCGGCCCGGCCTCAAGCCAGGATGACAGCCCGGTGTAGGCATCAAACCGCATCGCGAGCAGGACGTCCTGGCCCTCGTACCGGAGTTCGACGATCACGGCGTCGGGCTGGACCTTGACGAGTTCGGATTCAGTGGGCTTGCGCCGGCCGATCAGCTCAAGGGAGCTCCGGCGGAAAGTGTGCTTCGGCCTCATGCTCAGCGAGGCAAGGCGGAACCACTCCAGGTCGTTGTCCTGATAACGACAAACCCCCATCTGCCAGCTGTTCCCAGCCGTGCAAATGGAGGCGTCCACCGTGCCCAGGGCGCGCCGCAGATTGAAGCGGCGCACCCCGGAAAGGCACAGTGCAAGTACCAGCAACGCAAAGACGGTTGCCAGGGCGATGAACGGAAAAACGGTATCGTTCATCAAGGTCGTGCTAGCGGATCCCCGCAGTAGCTGCGTCGCCCATTTGGGCGTTGTCAGCGACAATAACGACGCGGTTGTTGTCGACGGAGAAGAACCCGCCGTCGACAACTACCGCAATGCGGTCACCGGAGACCGGCTGGATAGCCAGTTCACCTTCGGCCAGAATCGCCAGCAGGGGCGAGTGGCCGGGCAGGATTCCGATTTCACCATCGCTGGTGCGGGCCTTGACCATCTTGGCCGCTCCGGACCACACGAAGTGGTCCGCTGCGACAATCTCAACCTCAAGCTCAGCCATATTACTTGGTCTGTTCCTGGATCTTGGCCCACTGGCGCTCGACGTCATCCAGACCGCCGATGTTGAAGAACGCCTGCTCTGCGATGTGGTCCAGGTCGCCGTCGCAGATCGCCGTGAAGCCTTCAACGGTGTCCTTGATGGAAACGGTGGAGCCTTCGACGCCGGTGAACTGCTTGGCGGTGTAGGTGTTCTGCGAGAGGAACTGCTGGATGCGGCGTGCACGCGACACGACGATCTTGTCCTCTTCGGAGAGCTCGTCAACGCCGAGGATGGCGATGATGTCCTGGAGTTCCTTGTTCTTCTGCAGGATCTGCTTGACGCGGACGGCCGTGTTGTAGTGGTCGTTGCCGATGTACTGCGGATCCAGGATGCGGGACGTCGACGTCAGCGGGTCAACGGCCGGGTACAGACCACGGGAGGCGATTTCACGGGAAAGTTCCGTGGTCGCGTCGAGGTGTGCGAAGGTCGTGGCCGGGGCCGGGTCGGT
>DASWAW010000246.1:0-22464 GCA_036390955.1 Arthrobacter sp. | reverse complement strand
CGACTACGTCCGGGCCGAACTGCGCAGCCTGCTCGAGGACATGCTGGAAGCGCAGGAGGAACTGCGCACCCACGATCCCTCCGCCGGCGTCCACGAGTCGCCACGGGACAAGGTCAAGGTCAAGGACAGGCTGAAGGAACGCCGGGACAAGCAGCGCAGCCCCCGCACCCAGCAGATCCCCCGGCTCAAGTCCGAGAGCAGGAACGACGCCAGGCCGGGCAAACAGGCCGACAGCACCCCGCCGGACAAACAGTCCGGCAGCACCCTGCCGGACAAACAGCCCGGCATCACCCCGCCGGACACCCTGCAGGGCGCCGGACCGGACAGCGCCGGCGCACCTGTGCTTCCCGCGTCCCCCGAGAACTGAGCAGTTACCGCATGAACCCCAGCCAGAACAGCACCGCCCAGGGCACCTCCGCCGTGGAAAGTGCCGTGCACGCCGCACTCGCCAGCGTGATCGACCCCGAGCTCCGCCGTCCCATCACCGAACTCGGCATGGTAGACACCGTGGAGGTTTCCGACGGCGGCCGGGTGCGTCTTACGGTGCTCCTGACCATCGCCGGCTGTCCGCTGCGCGGCACGATCACCGCCGACTGCGAGGCGGCACTGTCCGCGGTGCCCGGGGTCACCGGCGTCGAGGTTGAACTGAAGGTCATGACGCAGGAGCAGCGCGACGCCCTCAAAGAACAGCTCCGCGGCGCCGGCGGGCAGCGCGGCATCCCGTTCAATGAACCCGGTTCGCTGACCAGGGTGTTCGCCGTCGCGAGCGGCAAGGGCGGTGTGGGCAAGTCCTCCGTAACGGTGAACCTCGCCTGCGCCCTGGCCGCCCAGGGGCTGCGGGTGGGGATCGTGGACGCGGACGTTTACGGCTTCTCGGTTCCGGGGCTGATGGGCATTACCCAGACCCCCACCCGGGTGGATGACATGATCCTGCCGCCGGTGGCCTACGGGGTCAAAGTCATCTCCATCGGGATGTTCGTCACCGGCAACCAGCCGGTCGCCTGGCGCGGGCCCATGCTGCACCGGGCCCTGGAGCAGTTCCTCACCGACGTCTACTTCGGTGATCTTGATGCCCTCTTCCTGGACCTGCCGCCCGGCACGGGCGACATCGCCATCTCCGTGGCCCAGCTGCTGCCGCAGGCCCGGATCCTCGTGGTGACCACGCCCCAGGCCGCGGCCGCCGACGTGGCGGAGCGGGCCGGGGCCATCGCGACGCAGACCGGCCAGAGCGTCGCCGGCGTCGTGGAGAACATGTCCTACCTGGAAATGCCCGACGGCGGCCGGATGGAGCTGTTCGGAAGTGGCGGCGGCGCGGTGCTCGCCGAACGGCTGTCCGCGACGGTGGGCACCGACGTTCCGCTGCTGGGACAGATCCCGCTGGACATCCAGCTGCGGGAAGGCGGCGACGCCGGCGTTCCCCTGGTGCTGGGCCGTCCCGACACCCCGGCGGCGGTGGCACTGCTGGACATCGCCGGGAAGCTCGCCGCGGTCCCGCGCGGGCTGCGCGGAAAGCCCCTGGGCCTGCAGCCCCGTTAAGTCGCTTCCGAGTCGAAGGGTGCCGGCTCGCCGTCGGGGAGGCGCTCCACTGCCCGGGCCGGCCGGCGCTCCGCCGCAGCGGTGGCAGCGGCCACGGTGGCGACCGCGGCCGGGGCACCCGCGCTCACAGGCTTGGTGTCATCGTCCAGCAGGGCTTCCTTGATGATCCTGCGCGGATCGTACTGCCGGGGATCGTACTTCTTCCAGTCGACGTCATCGATGTCGATGCCGACTTCTTCCTTGATCTGCTCCCGGGCCCCCGACGCCATGCGGCGGACTTCCTTGACGATGTTGGCAAGTTTCTGGGTGTATTCGGGCAGCCTGCTGGGACCAATCACCAGAAGGCCGATGATCAGGAGAAGTACGAATTCCGGTCCATTGATTCCAAGCACTGTAGGAAGATTACCCTCTCAATCGGGGCCGGGACGATTCGGCCGCGACACACGGCGCGCGCCCTCGACGGTTCCGCCGGTCACGGGGCCAGCATCTCCACTATCCTGCCCAGTCCGCGCTCCAGCCGGACGGTGAAGTTGGGCCCGGCGCCGGACCCTGTCCCGTCCCCGCCGGCCGCGTCCGGGCCGCCGGTGGTTCCCGGCTCCGCGGCTGCCCCGGCGCCGGCTGCCCCCGGTGCCGCGGCGCGGGACCGGACCAGGGCTGCCACGCTGCCGGCGGCGTGTTCCGCGGGCTGATCCGAGACGTACGTGAAAGTGGCGTCGCCGGCCTGGTAGATGGCGGCGAAAGGGGAACCGTGGTTGATCCACAGGCTCCCGCGGCCGGTTCCTGCCACGCCCGCCGCGGGCCCGCCCTCCGGCGCCGTCGCGGCGGTGAAGCCGTCCGACGTCGCCGGGTGGCCAGTCAGCACGTTGACCGGCACCGGCGCGGCAGCCGGCGGCGCGGCGCCCGGGAAACCGGCCTGCCTGGGCCCGTCGGTGTGCTGTTCAAGGATGGTGGCGAAATCCCGGCCGTCGGTGAGACGCAGCTCCAGGATGTCCCCGCCGGCCAGCACACCGGCCCTGGCCCAGACCAGGTGGTAGCCGAGTTCACGGAGTTCCGGGCAGCTCCAGCCCTGGGAGCGCAGGGTGGCGAGCTGGGCCGCGGTGAGTGCTCCGTCCGGCGTGAAATCCGGGCCGCCGGCGAGACTCCAGGCGGCGGGCGCCCCGGGCCCTGCCTCGACGGCAGCCGCCGCGGAGACGGAAAGGTCACGCTGCAGGAAGACCGGGGCGGGCGTTTCGGCCGGCTGCGGGGCGGGGTCGGCGCCCATCAGGTAGGCGGAGCCGCCGAGCAGGGCCGCGGCGGCTGCCGTCCCGCCGGCCGCCAGGATGGCTGCCCGGAGCGCCGGACGGAGGCCGCGGACCGCCGCCGGCCGGGGTGCGGACGGCTGTTCGTGCCGGGCGAGTTCCTCGGTGCGTGCCAGCAGGCGCGCGGTCAGGTCACCGCTGGCGGTCGGGACGTCAGCGCCGCGCAGCCGCTCCAGGTACTGGCGCTCCCGGCGCTGCCTAAGCCGGCATTCCGTACATGATTCGAGGTGCCGGCCCCGCTGTTTGTGGGGGCCGCGCAGCAGGCGTTGCAGCAGACGCATCGCCTGATTCAGAGCAGGCCGGCGATGCGCGGCAGCTTCAGCCGCGGCTTCAGCGAGGACTTGGCGGACTGTTGCGGCCGCGGGTCGCGGTGTGCCAGCTTCTCCCGGAGCATGGTCCGGCCGCGGTGGATCCGGGAGCGGACCGTTCCGAGTTTGATGCCGAGGGCGACGGCCACCTCGTCGTAGGAGAGCCCTTCGAGGTCGCAGAGGACCACGGCGGCACGGAAATCCGGGGGGAGTTCCTCGAGGGCGGCCTGCACATCGACGTCAAGGTTATTGAACTCGAAGCTCTGTTCCGGTCCGGGCTCGCGTCCGGGCAGCCGTGATTCGGCATCGTCTGCCAGTGCGTCAAAGCGGATCCGGCTCTTGCGCCGCGCCTGGTCCAGGAAGAGGTTGGTGGTGATCCGGTGCAGCCAGCCGTCCAGGGTGCCGGGCTTGAAGTTCTCCAGCGAGCGGAAGACCCGGACGAACACTTCCTGGGTGAGGTCCTCGGCGTCGTACTTGTTGCCGGTGAGCCGGTACGCGAGGCGGTACACCTTCGCGGAGTGGTTCGTGACCACTTCCTCCCATGTGGGCCGGACCCATTCGGCGTCGGCCGCGGGCTGGGAATCTTCAGTTGCAGGGACAGCTGCCAAAACCGACAATGTCCGCTCCCCTCATGGATGGTGCTTACGCCGTGGACGGAGCTTGCGGCTGCAAGCTCCTGCATCCCTAATTCGGCGCCGATCACCACGCGGATGAGCGGATCTCCATCATTTCAAAATAAGCTGGGAATTTCCTGACGCCGGGGGCCCTTCAGCCCACGGCGCAACCGGCGGCCGGCGCCGTGGCATCGGGCCCGGCGGGCAGGGAAGAGTCGGGCCCGGCACGGCACCAAACCTCGGTGACCGCCATCACGGCCGGAGCGGGGGCGCCTCCCGGCCGGGTACCACCGGACGCAGTAGGCTGGTGTGAACAATCCCCTGCCGCCCAGAAAGCGAATTCCATGAGCGCCGATAAGTCCACGAGCTGGTCCTACGCAGAAGATCTGCCTGCTGAGGACGAGGTCCTGTTGCACGCGCGCGAACGGTCGTTCGAGCTGGGCGTCACCCCGGTCGGCCCCGGCGTCGGAGCCGTCCTGACCGTCCTGGCCGCCGCGTCAAAGGCCCAGACGGCAGTCGAAATCGGCACCGGCGCGGGCGTCTCCGGCGTCTGCATCCTGCGGGGCCTGGGCCCGCAGGCCGTCCTGACCACGATTGATGTCGACGTCGAGCACCTGAAAGCCGCCCGTGAAGCGTTTCAGGAAGCCGGCAGTCCGGCCAACCGCACGCGGACCATTTCCGGCCGGGCACGCGATGTCCTCCCCCGGCTGACGGACGGCGCCTACGACCTGGTCTTCATCGACGCCGACAAGCCGAACTACCCCGGCTATGTGGAACAGGCCATCCGCCTGCTCAAGTCCGGCGGCCTGCTGATCCTCAATGATGCGCTGGACAAGGACCGTGTCGCCAACCCGGCCGCACGCGACGCCACCACCGTGGTCCTGCGCCAGGTGGGCAAGTCCATCCGCGACGACGACCGCCTGGCGTCGGCCATGCTGCCCACCGGCGACGGGCTGCTGGTCGCCGTCAAGAAGTAGGCTTCGGCCAGCGGTTCTCGCCGCGGCAGCCGGATACCAGAAGAGGGCGGGGTCCGCAGCCATCCGGCTGCGGAGCCCGCCCTCTGTCAAAAGAGTTACGTAACGTTATTCAGTGACGCCGACGAGGCATTCCTTCAAGTTGGTAGCTTCGGCAGAATTGAGTTCGACCACGAGCCGTCCGCCGCCTTCCAGCGGGACGCGCATGATCAAGCTTCGGCCTTCTTTGGTAACTTCCATCGGGCCGTCGCCGGTGCGTGGTTTCATAGCCGCCATAAGGAATATCCCCTTCATTAGTCCAATGACATACCAGCCCGGCCGGGCTGCGTCCGCTTAGTCAATCAAGCTGCCCGGCGGCCATGATGGAATCCATCAGGGCCATATAGTCAGTTTGCTTCTTGTCCTTGCTTACCTTCTATTATCGCGTAACAACGCGGCTGTAGCTAATCGTTGGACTTTCCGTGGCGCCGTGTCATGCCGGGCCGGGCAGCCGCGAATGGTGCCGCGCGTCACGGCGGATAGTCGCCCCCGCCGGGCAGCGGTGCCCAGGCCCAGAGCCAGACGATCCAGACAATCTGCAGCAGCAGGAACATGATGACCACGGTGCCGCGGAAAGCGCGGGACCGGGAGATCAATGCCGCGCTGAGGGCCAGCGGGAAGAGCGGAAGCAGCATCCGGAACGTACTCGTCTGGGGGTGCAGGAACAGCAGCAGGTAACCCATGTAGCAGGCGCACCACAGCCGCAGTTCAGTGCCCAGCGCCCGCACCGGGGCGGACATCATGCACCAGGCGAACAGCGCAACGAAGACGAAGGGCGCCAGCAGGCCCAGGGCCGGGCCGAAGAGCAGGACTCCGGTGTCGAACCAGGGTTTGAACAGCACCAGGTCATGGCCGCGCCAGACGGTTTCGGTCTTGGTGTAGGCCTGGATGTCCCCCGTGACGGCCCAGGCGATGGCCGGCCACATCAGTGCACCGGCTGCGCTGACCGCCGTCAGTCCCGCGAGCGACCAGAGCTGGCGGCCGCCGTGCGGCGCGGCGTCCCCCCGGGCCGTGCCGTCACCGTGCGGCGCGGCGTCCCCCCGGGCCGCCCCGCGGGACGGGCCGCGGCCTGCCGAGAAGTACTGCCACGCCCGGTAGAGAAACACCAGCCCGGTCATCGCCGCGAACGGCACACCGGTCGGCCGGGACAGGCACATCAGCACAACAACGGGCATGGCCCACAAGTACCGGCGTTCCAGCACCAGCAGCAGGGCAGCTGCCAGCAGGAGCAGGTTCAGGGACTCGGCGTACGGCACCTGGAGCACCGGTGAGACCGGAAAAGTGGAGACGAACACCGTTCCCCACAGCGCGGTGCGGTGCGGGGCCCGGTGCCTGAAGAGCCGATAGATGACCAGTGCCGCGCCCAATCCGCACACCGTGGCGATGAGCGTCAGGGTGAACGCCGGGTCCATTCCGGTCAGGCCGGCGACCACGCGGCCCAGGATCGGAAAGAGCGCATAGAACGCCCAGGCATTTTCCTGGACGTTTCCGGCCCCGTCGGTGGGGAGGATTTCCGGGTAGCCGTTCCGGAGGACCTCGCCGTACCAGCGCGCATCCCAGATATTGACGAAGGACCAGTAGTCCGGTTTGGCCGGAAACCAGGGGTTGACGCCCTGGTGCAGGGCCGCGGCCATGAAGATCAAGGCACTGATCAGCCGGGCGGCGGCGTACAGTCCGCCCACCTGGACCCACCAGGGCGAGCGCGCCAGCCAGGCTCCGGCCGTTACGACGGCGCGCCGCGAAGCTGCGGCCGTGCCCTGCGGCGCGGGGACGCCGGGGCTACCCCTGCCGTCGAGGCGGTTTTGCCGCTGTACGGTCTCCGGCGTCCGGGCCCGGGGGTGTTCACTGCTCACCGATTGTGCTCCGGTTCAGCCCGCAGGCGCCCCAGTTCCGCCCCAAGGTCGGCAATTTTCCGGTCCTTGACTTCGAGCTGTTCCCGAAGCTCGTCCAGCACCTGGTCCACTTGGTCCATCCGGTACCCCCGCAGGCCCACCGCGAACCGGAGACGGTCGACGTCGGACGGTTCCGCCTCGGCCGGCAGCAGCACCGGCGGGAGGTTGGCAACCGGCTGGTCAAAGCCGTCGTCAAGGGAGCGCGGTCCGGCATCGTCCGCCCCGCGTGGGGTGCGGAAGACTTTCGACGCCCTGCCGGTGCCGAGGAGGAAGGCGGCGCCGGCCAGCGCAATCGCAAGGAAGACCAGAAAGAAGCTCACTCCCCCATCGTGCCAGACGACGGCGTGCCCGGCTGGCGGCCCGTCAGCCCCGCGTGCCGCCGGCGTCCCCGGCGCCGGTTCAGTGGCCGGATCAGTGGCCGGATCAGCGGCCGGACCCGGCGCCGGATCCGTTGCCGGTGCCGGTGCCGTTGCCGGTGGTGCTGCCGTTGGGGTTCCGGTGCCGGGCGGCACCTTCCACCACAAGCGCCACCGCGAGCGCCGGATCATCCACGACCTGCAGCAGGTCCAGGTCCTCCTCGGACATCATCCCCTCGGACACCAGCGTGGTCTGGATCCATTCCACCATCGGGCTCCAGAACGCCGTCCCGACCAGGACGATCGGAAAGGACGTCACTTTGCGGGTCTGAACGAGGACCATCGCCTCGAAAAGCTCATCCAGCGTCCCGAGGCCGCCCGGCAGCACGATGAATCCCTGCGCGTACTTCACAAACATGGTCTTGCGGGCAAAGAAATACCGGAAGTTGACGCCCAGGTCCACCCACTGGTTCATTCCCTGTTCGAAGGGCAGTTCGATGCCGAGCCCCACCGACACCCCGTTGCCCTGGACCGCACCCTTGTTGGCGGCCTCCATCGAGCCGGGACCACCACCGGTGATCACCGCCAGCCCGGCTTCGGCCAGCTGGCGCCCCACCTCGACGGCAAGTTCATAGTTCAGGCTGCCGGGCACCGTCCGGGCCGAGCCGAAGACGCTGACTGCCGGGCCCAGGTCGGCCAACGCGCCAAAGCCTTCCACGAACTCGCTCTGGATCCGCAGGACACGCCACGGGTCGGTGTGGACAAACTGGCCCGGGCCCTTCGTGTCCAGCAGGGTCCGGTCAGACATCGTGACCTTGGCGGCCTTGCGGCGCAGCTCCAGCGGGCCCTTGTGCCGGATCCCGCCGGCGGGCGGCGTGTCGCGGGGTTCTACTGCCGTTGGCGCGGCGGTCTTACCGGCGGGTGTCCCGGCGGTCTTCCCGTCGGTCTTTCCGGCGGCTGCCCCTGCGGACTTTCCGGCGGCTGCGCCGGCTTTGGCCGGGTCTCCGTTGTGCTGCGGATCGGTACTCATGCCCACAGGTTAGCGCGGATATCCTGCCGCGCCGGTCCGGCACGGCACGGGCACGGGGTCGCCCCGCCCGGAACCGCCGGCCGGGCCCGCAGGGTACCGGATGCCCCCTCAAGCAGTCTGACCTGCAGGTATCTCTTGAATCACGATCTGCATGAAGTGGCAGTGATTGCGGTCATATCCCGGCAATGTTCGCTAGATTCTTCTTATGACTACTCAAGTGCCCGGCGACGCGCTCGTCTCCCTGAACGCCGTCAATAAGCATTACGGCCAGTTGCACGTCCTGAAGGACATCAACCTGAATGTCCGCAAGGGCGAGGTTGTTGTCGTCATCGGGCCGTCGGGTTCCGGCAAGTCCACGCTTTGCCGGGCCATCAACCGCCTCGAGACCATCGATGACGGCGTCATCAAGATCGATGGCAAGGTGCTGCCCGAGGAAGGCAAGGAACTCGCCAAGCTGCGCGCCGACGTCGGCATGGTCTTCCAGTCGTTCAACCTCTTCGCCCACAAGACCATCCTCGAGAACGTCACGCTCGGACCCATCAAGGTCAAGGGGCTCTCGAAGGCCGAAGCCGACAAGGACGCCATGGCCCTGCTGGAGCGCGTCGGCGTCGGGCACCAGGCACCGAAGCTTCCGGCCCAGCTCTCCGGCGGCCAGCAGCAGCGTGTGGCGATTGCCCGCGCCCTGGCCATGAAGCCGAAGGTCATGCTCTTCGATGAGCCCACGTCGGCCCTGGACCCGGAAATGATCAACGAAGTCCTCGACGTCATGATCCAGCTGGCCAAAGAGGGCATGACCATGATCGTGGTGACCCACGAGATGGGCTTCGCCCGCAAGGCCGCGGACCGCGTGGTGTTTATGGCGGACGGCCAGATCGTCGAGGACGACACACCTGAAGAGTTCTTCACCAACCCCAAGAGCAGCCGCGCCAAAGACTTCCTCTCCAAGCTGCTGACCCACTGAGTCCCCTCCCCCACTGAGTTCCCTCCGAGTTCGCACCCCGGCCGCCGCGTGGCGGCCGTCCAATGAAAGGAATGTCATGAAGGCATTTATGACCCGAAGGAAATCCCTTCTGGTTGCCGCGTCCGCAGCTCTGGCCCTCAGCCTGAGCGCCTGCGGCGGCAGCACCTCCACTTCAAACCCGCCTGTCGCCGAGAAGCCGAGCTTTGCTGCCGACACCACCATGGCCAAGCTTTCATCCGCAGGCAAGATCGTCATCGGCACCAAGTTCGACCAGCCGCTGTTCGGCCAGAAGGGCCTCGACGGCAAGCCTGTCGGGTTCGACGTCGAAATGGGCAAGCTGATCGCCGGCAAGCTGGGCATCCCCGCCGACAAGATCGAATGGGTCGAAACGGTCTCCGCCAACCGCGAACAGTTCATCAAGCAGGGCAAGGTCGACATCATTGTCGCCACCTACACGATCAACGACAAGCGCAAGACTGAAGTCGACTTCGCCGGCCCGTACTACGAGGCAGGCCAGGCACTGATGGTGAACAAGGACAACACGTCCATCACCAAGCCGGAAGACGTCAAGGGCAAGAACGTCTGCTCCGTGACCGGTTCCACACCGGCCGCAACGATCGTCGAGAAGTACGGAGCAGTGCTGGTCCCCGCTTCGACCTACTCCGCGTGCCTTGAGCCGCTGCGCAACAAGCAGGTTGAAGCGATCACCACCGACAACGTCATCCTCGCCGGTTTCGTGGCCAAGGAGCCGGACGCGTTCAAGCTGGCATCGGACCAGACCTTCACCAAGGAGCCCTACGGCATTGGCCTGAAGAAGGACGACACCGCCTTCCGCATGTGGATCAACGACCAGCTGGAAGCCTTCGACAAGGACGGCTCCTACAAGAAGGCCTGGGAAGCCACCGCCGGAACGGTTATCAAGACCGCCCCTGCCCTTCCCACGATCAACCGCTACTAGTCAGGTGTGGCGGTTGCCGGGGCCCGCGTCCGACGCGGCTCCGGTAACCGCCACTCCCGTCTTCCGCCCCACACCCCTCCAGGCAGCCGAAGGAACCTATGGACGTCATCATTGAAAACCTCCCACAGTATTGGGACGGCTTTCTCAGAACACTCTTCCTGTCCGTGGTTTCGGGGATCTTCGCGCTGATCTTCGGTACCGTGCTCGCGGCAGCCCGGGTCTCCCCCATCGCCGCGCTGCGCGGCTTCAGCATGACGTACGTGGAGATCGTCAGGAACACCCCGCTGACCATCGCGTTCTTCTTCGCGGCCGTGGTCCTGCCCCGCCTTGGGGTGACGTTCCAGCAGTTCGAAGTCGCAGCCATCATCGCCCTGAGCGCCTACACCTCGGCGTTCATCGCCGAAGCGGTGCGCTCCGGTGTCAACAGCGTCCCGGTCGGCCAGGCCGAGGCCGCCCGCAGCATCGGCATGAAGTTCAGCCAGGTCCTGAGCCTGATCATCCTGCCGCAGGCCCTGCGCACGGTGATCCCGCCCATGATCAACATCCTCATCGCGCTGGTGAAAAACTCCTCGGTGGCCGGCGCGTTCTACGTGCTGGAACTCTTCGGTTACGGACGCCAGCTCGCCAACGCGAACGGCGACGCCGTGCTGTGGGTCCTCGTGGGCGTCGCGTTCTTCTACCTGCTGATAACCGTCCCGCTTGGCTATGTGGCCAACGTGGTTGAACGAAAGGTGGCGATTGCCCGATGAGCTCGGTCCTTTACGACGTCCCCGGCCCCAAGGCCCGCCGCGTTTCACTGATTGGCTCCATCGTCGGTGTTGTCGCGATTGCCGGCCTGCTCTGGTGGGCCATCACCATCCTCGCCCAGCAGGGCATCTTCGACCCCACTCGCTGGGCCGTCTTCCAGATTCCCGAAGTCTGGGTGCTGATCGGCAACGGCATCGTCGCCACCCTCACCGCCGCAGCGGTCGCCGCGGTCATCGCCTTCCCGCTGGGGCTCGCGCTGTGCCTCATGCGCATCTCCGACGTCGCCTGGATCCGCATCCCCACCCGGATCGTGCTGGAATTCCTGCGCGGCATGCCCGTCGTCCTGATGATGTTCTTCGTGCTGCTCGTGTTCGCGACCGGATCGTTCGTCGCCGTCGTGGCCGGCCTGGTGCTGTACAACTCGGCGATCTTCGCGGAGATCATCCGCGCCGGCATCCAGTCCCTGCCCAAGGGCCAGCGTGAAGCCGGCCTCGCGATCGGCCTCACCAGCTTCGCCTCCCGGCGCAGCATCGAACTGCCCCAGGCGATCCGGCGCATGCTGCCGTCGCTCGTGGCGCAGCTCGTGGTGCTGCTGAAGGACACCTCGCTGGGCTACATCGTGTCCTACGAGGAACTGCTGCGCAAAGTGCAGATCATGGCCGACTTCCTCGGCCCGAACTACCTGTTCCCGGTGTTCTTCGTGGCTGCGGCGATCTACATCGCCATCAACTTCTCCGTCTCCCGCCTGGCGATCTGGATCGAGAAGCGCGGTTCCAAGAAGGCCGCCGGCGGCGTAGTGCACGTGCCGGTCGCCGGGATCCCCGTCAAGTAAAGTCCCCGCCGCGCGGCCCGCTCCTGAGCGGCGCCGCACGGAACGCTAAAAGGTCCGGAACCCCGACAGGGATTCCGGACCTTTTTGGTGCAACGCTTTCTGTGCCGGCGGCGGCGCTACGCCGTGAGCCAGCTCCGCAGCGCCCGCAGGCATTCGCGGACCGCATCGGCCTCGACGTGTTCGTTGTCCTTGTGCGCCAGCAGGGCGTCGCCCGGCCCGAAGTTCACCGCCGGGATGCCCAGTTCGCTGAAGCGGGCGACGTCGGTCCAGCCGTACTTCGGTTTCGGCGCGCCCCCGACCGCGGCGACAAAGGACGCCGCCGCCGGGTGGTTCAGTCCCGGCCGTGCGCCGGCCGCGCTGTCGGTGCGGACGACGTCGAAGCCCGCCAGCAGGTCCCGCACATGCTGTTCGGCCTCGTCCGGGGTCTTGTCCGGGGCAAAGCGGTAGTTGATCTCCACGACGCACCGGTCCGGAATGACGTTGCCGGCCGTCCCGCCGTTGACCTTCACGGCGTTGAGGCTTTCGCGGTAGTCCAGGCCGTCCACGGTGATGGTCCGGGGTTCGTACGCGGCGAGCCGGGCGAGGATCGGGGCTGCGGCGTGGATCGCGTTGCTGCCCATCCAGGCCCGGGCGGAATGCGCGGCCTCGCCCACGGTGGTCACCTCGAAGCGGATCGTGCCGTTGCACCCGCCCTCCACCGTCCCGTCCGTGGGTTCCAGGAGGATCGCGAAGTCCCCGCCCAGCAGGCTGCCGTGGTTCCGGACGAGCCGGCCCAGCCCGCTCTTGACGGCCTCGACTTCCTCATGGTCGTAGAACACGAAGGTGATGTCCTTGTCCGGTTCCGCGCCGCCGTCGAACAGCCCTGCGGCCAGCGCCAGCTGAACAGCGACGCCGCCTTTCATGTCGGTGGCGCCGCGGCCGTAGAGGATCCCCTCGCCCGGCGCCCCGGAAGGCCAGTAGGACGGGACGGTCCCGAGGGAGCCCTCCGTGGTCGGCAGGGGCACCGTGTCCAGGTGCCCGGCGAGGATGACCCGCTCGGCGCGGCCGAGGTTGGTGCGGGCGATGATCGAGTCGCCGTCGCGGACCAGTTCCAGCTGCGGGATGGTGCGGAGGGCATGCTCGACGGCATCGGCCAGTTCCCGCTCCGCGCCGGAGACGCTGTAGATGTCGATGAGCCGGGCCGTCAGCAGCGCCACGTCCTGGCGCAGGTCCAGGCGGGCGGCGGAGTGGGGGCGGGAGTTCGGGGGCGCGTTCAAGTCCGGGGCAGTCACGGTCCCACTTTATCCGCTGGGCTCCCCCGCACGCCTTTCCCCAACTGTCACGTTTCCCAACTGTCACGGGTTTCGGGGAGGGCGGGGGCCGTCTATAGACTTGGGGCATGACTTCAACCGCTTCTTCCGCTGTGCCCTCAGACGCCCGCTCCGCCTACGGCTACGGCGTCGCCACGATCGCCACCGGCAACGGTGACGCCACTGTGCTGGACGTCTGGTTCCCGGCGCCGGCCCTGGGAACAGCGGCGGAGAGCCTCCGCGACGTCGCCAACGCGGACCAATCCCTGCTGGACATCGCCGCGACCGGGGCCGACGCCGACCGCGGCACCGAGCAGAAGGTCGTGTTCGTCCAGATCCACCTCGATGAGGCCCCGGCGGACACCGCCGACGCCTATCTGCGCCTGCACCTGCTCTCGCACCGGCTCGTGCAGCCGAACAGCATCAATCTGGACGGCATCTTCGGCAATCTCCCCAACGTGGTGTGGACCAACTTCGGACCCGCCGCCGTCGAGGGCTTCGAACTGACCCGGGCCCGGCTGCGCAAGCGCGGCGCCGTCACCGTCTACGGCGTGGACAAGTTCCCCCGCATGGTCGACTACGTCATCCCCTCCGGCGTGCGCATCGCCGACGCCGACCGGGTCCGCCTCGGCGCGCACCTGGCCGAGGGCACCACCGTCATGCACGAGGGCTTTGTAAACTTCAACGCCGGCACCCTGGGCACCTCCATGGTGGAAGGCCGCATCTCGGCCGGTGTCGTCGCCGGTGACGGCTCCGACGTCGGCGGCGGCGCGTCGATCATGGGGACCCTGTCCGGTGGCGGCAAGGAAAAGATCTCCCTGGGCAAGCGGGTGCTGCTGGGCGCCAACTCGGGCGTGGGCATCAGCATCGGCGACGACTCCGTCGTCGAGGCCGGGCTTTACGTCACGGCGGGAACCCGCGTGCGCGTGGTCGGCGCCAAGGACGCCGACGGCGAGGACACCAGCCAGATCGTGAAGGCCGTTGAGCTCTCCGGTGTCCCCAACCTGCTCTTCCGCCGCAACTCCACCACCGGTGAGGTGGAGGTCCTACCGCGCAAGGGGCAGACCGTCGAACTCAACGAGGCCCTGCACGCCAACTAAGGTTGGGTGCGGAACGCCAGGCGTTTGCACAAAGTACCGGCCCGGAAAGGGCCTGAGGGAGTAGTTTCGTGGCACGGAGAGGGACCTTGCGCCGTCGCATCGTGCTGCTGCTGGCCCTCGCCATGGTGGCCGGCGGGATCTTCACCGCGATGGCGTTTGTGCAGCGGTCAGAAGTCCTCATCACCGAACGCTGCACAGCTGTGGGCGGCGGCAGCGCCGACCTTGCCACGGACCAGGCGGCGAACGCCGGCCTGATCACGGCCGTGGCTGTCCGCCGGGGGCTCCCGGCCCGGGCCGCGAGCATCGCACTGGCCACGGCCATGCAGGAATCCAAGCTTCGGAATATCGGCCACGGCGACCAGGCCGGCCCGGACTCGCGCGGGCTTTTCCAGCAGCGCCCCTCGCAGGGCTGGGGCACCTCGGAGCAGGTGATGGATCCGTACCACGCCAGCAACGCCTTCTACAGCGCCCTCGTGAAGGTCCCCGGCTACGAGACGCTGGCCATCACAGTCGCCGCGCAGCGGGTCCAGCGCTCCGCGTACCCGGACGCCTACGCCCAGCACGAGGTGATGGCCCGCGCCTTCGCCTCGTCGCTGACCGGGCAGAGCCCGGCGGCCCTCGACTGCTCGCTGCGGGATCCGGATGACGCCGGCGACACGGCCGCCGTGCAGGAGCGGCTCGCCGCGGGTTTCGGCGAAATTCCGGCCTCCACCGAGGGCAGGACCCTCGTGCTGGAAGCGGAAGGCACCCGGGCCTGGGCCGTGGCGCAGTGGGCGGTTGCCAACGCCAAGGCCCTCTCCATCACGGAGGTCCAGGCGGAGGGGCGCAGCTGGACGCGGCAGGCCCGCAACGGCTGGCAGCCCGCCGAGGTGCCGGCAGGACAAGTCAGGGTCACGGTCGCCGAGGCACCGAAGCCGTAGCAGCGCCTTCCGAGCGGCTTAGGCCGGGGGCCGGGAACTTCCGGCCGCGTCTCCTGCCGGGCTGACTGCCGGGCTCACCGCCGCCGGGCTGACTGCCGGGCTCACGGCCGGGCTGACTGCCGGGCTCAGACCAGCAGGTCCACCACGGGCTGCACATAGCTGCGGAACAGTTCCGGCTGGGACAGCAGGTCGGTGCTCATGATGATCTTGTCGGGCTCCAGGTACCAGGCCCGCGGCTCGGCGAGGGGCAGTTCAACGATGGTCAACGTGAAGTCGTTGGCGGCACGGCCGACCTCGAGCAGCCGGTCCTCAACCATGTCCTGCAGCAGCTGCACCCCGCCGGCGGCCTCGCGTTCAGCCTCCAGGGCCAGGTACTCGCTTCGGCGTTCCCGCGCCCAGGACAGCGCCGCGCCAAAGTGGGCCTGCAGCACGCGCCGCAGGGCGGGGGAATTGCTGAAGGCACGGAAACCCGGCGGGCCCAGTTCCGGCGACATCTCGGGATGGGCCTTCAGGAGCTGTTCCCACCAGGCTTCCCACTCGGTCTTAAGCGCGCTGACCCCGCCCACCTCGGCAATGAGATGGGTGTGGTCCGCAGGCCGGATCTTCGGCGCCGCCGCGCAGAGCGCCGGGTGCCCCGCGCTGTCCAGGCCGGCGGCGTCGCGAACGTAAAGTGCAATGAGCATTGGACCCGAAGTGTCCATGGTGATCCGCCAGCCCGGCCCGCCTGTGTGGTGCATCCGATTGCCTCCTTGGCAAGACGTACGTTTCCAGTGTATTCCTCAAGTTAACGCACGTTAATGCCCGCCGGCGGAGCTGGCCAGCCCGCTGAGATGGGACTCCAGCACGTCGCTGCACATCTGCGCGGTCATCCATTCGGGCTGCAGCAGGGCGTGCATGGTGAGCCCGTCGAGGGTGGCCAGCAGCCGCTCCGCCTCGGTGACCAGCCGCTGCTGGTCCATGGCCGCGTCCGTGTCGGCCGCGGAGGCCACTTCGAGCACGAGCCGCCCGACGATCGCTGCCACGGCGCGGTGGCTCCGGTCGGCTTCCGGGGCCAGGAACGGTTTGGTCCTGGCGGCGTTCTTAAACGCCATCCAGACGCAGGCGTCGACGGCACGTTCATCATCCAGGGGAAGGAACTCGCCCAGCAGGGTTAACACGCCCTGGTGGTGTTCCGGGGTGCCGGGCCGGGCCTCCGCGAGCCGCTCATCGGCTGCCGTCAGCCGGCCGACGATCCGGTCCACAACAACCCCGAAGGAATGCATCAGGAGTTCGTCGCTGCTGGCGAAGTAGTGCCGGACCGATCCGACCGCCAGCTCCGCTTCGTCCGCGACTTCGCGGAGCGAAGCCCGTTCCAGTCCGTCTGCTGCGACGATGCGGAAGACCGCTTCGACTACTTCCTGGCGCCGGAGTGCGGCATCGACAAATTTGGGCATTAGTCTTTTTTAGCACGGATGTGCCCGCACGACGGCGGGCCACACCGGCGGGGGTCCGCCAGCCTGCGGCATCGGCCGCCACCGTCAGCCAGGGTCGCGTGCCCGGTCCCGGCCAGGTCCCCGGGACCGGCCGATGGCGCCGGATGCAAATGACGCCGGCCACGCACCCCGTAAGGTGCGTGGCCGGCGTCGTACTGCTGTCTCCCGGGGCAATTACACCGAGGGGTAGTTGCGCTCCGGCTCACCGATGTAGAGCTGCCGCGGGCGGCCGATCTTGGTGTTGGGGTCGTTGATCATTTCACGCCACTGGGCGATCCAGCCCGGCAGCCGGCCAATCGCGAAGAGCACCGTGAACATCTTCTCCGGGAAGCCCATGGCCTTGTAGATCAGGCCGGTGTAGAAGTCCACGTTCGGGTAGAGCTTGCGCTGGATGAAGTAGTCATCGTTCAGGGCCTTCTCTTCGAGGCGCAGGGCGATCTCCAAGAGCTCGTCGTTGCCGCCGAGCTTGGTGAGAATCTCGTGTGCGGTGGCCTTGACGATCTTGGCGCGCGGGTCGTAGTTCTTGTAGACGCGGTGTCCGAAGCCCATAAGCCGGACGCCGTCTTCCTTGTTCTTGACCTTCTCCATGTAGTCCTCGGGCTTGGTGCCGTCGGCCTGGATCTGGCGCAGCATCTTCAGCACGGCCTCGTTGGCGCCACCGTGGGCGGGGCCGAAGAGGGCGTTGATGCCGGCGGACACGGAGGCGAAGAGGTTCGCGTTGGAGGATCCAACCAGCCGGACCGTGGAGGTCGAGCAGTTCTGCTCGTGGTCGGCGTGCAGGATGAGGAGCAGATCCAGCGCCTTGGCGACGACCGGGTCCACCTCGTACTGCTCGGCCGGCAGTCCGAAACTCAGGCGGAGGAAGTTCTCCACGAGGTTGTGCGAGTTGTCCGGATAAAGCATGGGCTGGCCGATGCTCTTCTTCAGGGCATACGCGGCGATGACCGGCATCTTGGCCAGCAGGCGGTAGGTGGAGACCTCCACCTGCTCGGCGTTAAAGGGATCCAGGGAGTCCTGGTAGAACGTGGACAGTGCGGACACGGCCGAGGACAGCACCGGCATCGGGTGGGCGTCGCGCGGGAAGCCGCTGAAGAAGCCCTTCAACTCTTCGTGCAGCAGGGTGTGATGGCGGATCCGCTGGTCGAAGGCTTCCAGCTCAGTGGCGGTCGGCAGGTTGCCGTAGATCAGCAGGAAAGAAACTTCCAGGAAGCTCGAGTGCTGCGCGAGCTGCTCGATCGGGTACCCGCGGTACCGCAGGACACCGGCGTCGCCGTCAATGTAGGTGATGGCGGAGGTGGTTGCTGCGGTGTTCATGAATCCGGGGTCAAAGGCAACGGCACCGGTCTGCTTCAGCAGCTTGGACACGTCGTAGCCTTCGTTTCCTTCTACAACCTTGATGCGCGGGAGTTCGAGCTCGCCGCCGGCATGGCGCAGGGTTGCGCTGGTGGTCTCAGTCATGGAGTCTCCTCTGAGGCATCGGGGCCTCTGTAGAAAGCTGGTCCAACTTCTGGTGAAGCCGCCCACGGAACCTGTTTTAGCCACAAATTCCAACGGCTGCGCTGCCTTCTTGTGGAAAGCCACCATTGATAGTCAGTTAAAAACTACCGGCAGATTCCGGGTGGCACTAATCCGAGGCCATCCGTAGCCGCCTAAAACGCGCCAGTTGTGGCACGTGTCACAGCATTGTTACGGCCCCGTGGCAAGACGGGAGGCTGCGGCGTTGATCCGCTCATCGTTTGCCGTCAGCGCCACGCGGATGAATCCGCTGCCGGCGTCACCGTAAAACACGCCGGGACCGACGACGATCCCGCGGTCCGCGAGCCGGCCGACCGTATCCCAGGTGGCCTCGCCCGCGGTCGCCCACAGGTAAAGCCCGGCCCGGGATTCGTGGATGGTCAGTCCGAAGCGCTCCAGTGCCGGCACGATCCGTTCCCGGCGGCCGCGGTAGAGGTCCTTCTGTGCCTGCACGTGGGCATCGTCTCCGAGCGCGACGCGCATGGCTTCCTGGACCGGATACGGAACGATCATGCCCGCGTGCTTGCGGCTGTTGACCAGGTTGGCCATGATGGCGGGGTCGCCGGCCACGAAGGCGGCGCGGTATCCCGCCAGGTTGGACTGTTTGCTCAGCGAGTACACGGCCAGGAGGCCCTCATGGGACCCCTCTGCGACCTGCGGGTCCAGGATGCTGGGCACCGGGGCTCCACCGCGCTGGACGTCCCATTCGCCCCAGCCGAGCTCTGCGTAGCACTCGTCCGAGGCCACGACGGCGCCGAGCCCGCGGGCCTGCCGGACGATCCCGCGGAGCGATTCGGCGTCACGGACGCTGCCGGTGGGGTTCGCCGGGGAGTTGACCCAGACGAGGCGCACCCGTGCGCGTGTGGCGGCGTCGAGCTCATCCAGGTCATCCGCGGCGATGTGCTCGGCACCGGCGAACGTGGCACCGATGTCGTAAGTGGGGTAGGCGACGGTGGGGCGGACGACGACGTCGCCCGGCTTGAGGCCGAGCAGGAACGGGAGCCAGGCCACCAGTTCCTTGGAGCCCACGGTGGGCATGATGTCCCGCGGATCGAGTCCGGGAACCCCGCGGCGTCGTTCAAACCAGGCCGCGACGGCTTCCCGGAGCCCGGCCGTGCCGTGGACCGTGGGGTAGCCGGGGGCGTTCGCCGCAGCGCGCAGCGCTTCCTGGACCACTTCGGGGGTGTCATCCACCGGGGTCCCGATGGACAGGTTCGCGACTCCCCCTGGGTGCTCGGCTGCCCTGGCGATGTACGGCGCCATGGCTTCCCACGGGTAGTCGGGCAGGCTGAGGCCGAAGCTGCGCAGCGCAGATGTCACCGACGCCCCGCCTTAGCTCTCTTGGTTCTGCGGCGGCAGGGCGGCGATCATCGGGTGGTCCGTGTGCGTGTTGCCGATCTTGGCTGCCCCGCCCGGTGACCCCAGAACGTCGAAGAACTCCACGTTGGCCTTGTAGTAGTCGGCCCATTCGTCGGGGGTGTCGTCCTCGTAGTAGATGGCTTCGACGGGGCAGACCGGCTCGCAGGCACCGCAGTCCACGCACTCGTCGGGGTGGATGTACAGGGAACGCTCACCCTCGTAGATGCAATCGACGGGGCACTCTTCAATACATGCCTTGTCTTTGACATCTACACACGGCTGCGCGATTACGTACGTCACGTCCCTGGCCTCTCCACGTTGGGTCCGGCAAAGGCCGGATAACTGCTCCCGGCCTGAGCGCCGGGCTGCTGACTTCTGAGCCTATTATCTCCCAGCCTATTCCCGCGAACCTAGCCGGGCGTCACACGGGGCCGTCCTATTGGATCCCGCGCACCTAGGATGAACGGGTGAGTTCTTCGAAGCCTTCGCCCCAAGAGTTCCTGGCTGCCGCCGCGGCCGGGACCCGGGTGGTGGTCCGGTACCGGATTGAGGGCGGGCTCACGGACGCCCTGGGCGAGCTTGTGGAGCGCACCGCGGACGCGTGCATCATCCGCACCCGCCGTTCCGACGTCGTGATCCCGCTGCCGCTGGTGGTCGCCGCCAAGCAGGTCCCGCCGCCCCCGCCCCGCCGCGGCCCCACCGGACCTGCCCCCACGGGACATGCCCTCCCCTAGCCGTGGCCAATGGACATATTGCCGCTATGTCCATTCCCGGCCGCGGCGGGTGAGCATGTCCAGCGGTCCTGTCCGCGAAAAGTGGACATGCCCTCCCCAGGCCGGCCGCCTGCGTTGGACATGTCCCTGACGCCCCGCCGGCGAACGCTGGGCATGTCCAGCGGAGGGCTGGGCAAGCCGGACATGCCCGGGAGAGGAAACGCGGTCCGCAGAGGACGTGACCAGTCCTAGGCAGCAAGAGAGATCCTCCTGAGGGCCTCACGGACCATGGCGATAAACTCCTCGGGCCGGTTCAGGAGTAGCGAATAGCTGACGACAAGGACCGGGATGCCGCGCCTGGTTGTCACGTTCCACCGGCGCCGGTCCTCCTCGAAGCTTGCCCGGTCCATATGGAAGCCCGCCCCGTCCGTCTCAATGCCAAGCCTGCCGTCGACCATGAGATCAATGTGGCCCATTCCGGGAATGTTGACCTGGGACTCCACATGGAATCCGGCCCTCCGCAGCCAGTACCGGGCCATGCACTCGATGATTGACTGCGATTGCGGGACTATCCTGGCCACCATCCTGCGTTCTCTCAAATCATTGCGACCTGCCAGCCGCTGCCGCAGCACGGAGAGCGGCAGCCCTTTGAGGGCGACGGCGGACTCGGCAATGACCAGGCCGTCCAGGTCCGGCAGGCACCGCAGGCTCTGTACGACAGTGTCGAGCAGAGTGGGCGGCGCAGCGGACCGGTGGCAGACGAATCCTGGGTAGGTGCGGCTGTGGGTGACCGCAATGTGAGGTTGTGCAGGCGGCTCCAGAACCCAGAGGCCCTTGAAGTGGGCCGCTGTGGCACACGCCGGCTCCGCCGGCAGCGACCGGATGGCGATGAGTCCGGCGTCGGCGTCGGCGACAGCGTAGACGCCTCGGGCCACCCGGGAGACAGTGCCCGAGGCCAGGGCGGACTTCAGCTGGAAGTCCGAGACGCCCGCGGCAGCGAGGTGTTTGGCGCGTCCGACGCCGTCGTAGTTTGAAAGCACTTCGGTGATTTTGACCATGCGGACATCATGGCGCCGGAAGAAGCAGTCGAGACAGGGCCGTGTACCACTATGTGCAAAAGGGCATGCCCCTCGTTGCGGCCCGGCCCGGGAGATACTCCGCCGTCATGACAGGGTAGGCTCCGGGATCTTAAACTGCGCATGTCCCCCCGGAGAGGGCAGCGGAGGACCATAGTGCCACCATGCCCGGCCGCAGCTTCGAGGAATGAGCATGTCCCCCGCAGACAGCGGAGCGCGGAAAATGGGCATGTCCCCCGGCGGGCACAGCCAAGGGACATGGTGCCGTTATGCCCCTGCGCGGCTTCGAAGAATGAGCATGTCCCCCGGGCGGGGACGAAAAATGGGCATGTCCCGCGGGGCGGGGAGCGCGAAGAACCTGCGTCTAGGCCTGGGCCGGCCGGTAGCGCCGGCACCAGGCCAGCATGCCGATGGTGACCACCGCGATGCCGTAGATCCAGAGATTCCCGGCCAGGTCGCCGATGATCAGGCGCCTGCCGTCCTCAAGGGTGGACCACCAGCCGGCAAGCGCATAGCAGACGACGCCGCAGGCCGCCGGCGGAAGCACGGAACGGAACGTGGCGCCGAGCCACAGTTCGACGGCGCCCAGCAGCACCAGGGCGGCGGCGGCACCCCACGGCACCCCGACGCCGGCGACCAGGATGTCCTGCCCGTGCAGGGCGGTACCCGCGAGGGCAACAAAAAGAGCTGCCGGCACGGCGGCGGCTATACCGCCTGCCATACCGGCAGCTCTCCTATTCACAAATGATCCGTTGTTTCAGTGCAGAACGCTGGAACTAGACCTTCGCGCGGGCCCGGTTGGACTTGGCGCGCTGGTTGACGTCCAGGATCAGCTTCCGGATGCGGATGGACTCCGGGGTGACCTCGACACACTCGTCTTCGCGGGCGAATTCGAGCGACTCTTCGAGGGTCAGGTCGCGCGGGGGCGTCAGGTTCTCGAAGGTGTCGGAGGAAGCGGCACGCATGTTGGTGAGCTTCTTTTCCTTGGTGATGTTGACGTCCATGTCATCGGCTCGGGAGTTCTCCCCGACGATCTGGCCCTCGTAAACCTCGGAGGTGGGCCGGACGAAGAAGGAGCCGCGTTCCTGCAGGTTGATCATGGCGAACGGCGTCACAACACCAGCGCGGTCGGCGATCATCGAACCGTTGGTGCGGTATTCGATGGGGCCGGCCCAGGGCTCGTAGCCCTCGGAGATGGAAGCTGCGATGCCGGCGCCGCGGGTGTCCGTGAGGAACTTGGTGCGGAAACCGATCAGGCCACGGGCCGGAACGATGAACTCCATCCGGCACCAGCCGGTGCCGTGGTTCGCCATGTTGGTCATGCGGCCCTTGCGGGCAGCCATGAGCTGCGTGACGGCGCCGAGGTACTCTTCCGGCACGTCGATGGTCATGTGCTCCATCGGCTCGTGGACCTTGCCGTCGACGAGCTTGGTGACAACCTGCGGCTTGCCGACGGTCAGCTCGAAGCCTTCGCG
>DASWAW010000245.1:0-4946 GCA_036390955.1 Arthrobacter sp. | reverse complement strand
CTACGAGGCCGCGGCCGTCTCCGGGACCCCGGGGGTGCCGCTCTCCCCCACGATCACGGCCAGCACGCCGAGTCCGGCGTGGGCCGCCAGCACCGCCGGGAGCGCGCTGATCTGGACGGCGGTGCACCCGGGAACCGATGCGGTCAGCTGCGCCGCGAGCTGTTCGGCCTCGACCGGGTTGCCGAAATGGTGGACAGCGAGCCGGGCCTGCCCCTCGGGCCGGCCTGCGGCGTCGGCCACCACGATCTCCTTGAGCCGTGCGATGGCCTTCGCCGCGGACCGCACCTTCTCCAGCGGAACCACCCGGCCGTCCTCGACCGCGAGGATGGGCTTGATCGACAGCATGGTGCCCCAGAGCGAGGCTGCGGCGCCGATCCGTCCGCCGCGGCGGAGCTGTTCCAGGCTCGGCACGTAGAAGTAGACCCTGGTGCGGGCCAGCAGCTCCTCAACGAATTCCCGCACTTCCGCGGCCGTCCTGCCGTCCGCCGCAGCGACCACGGCCCCCTGGACGCCCATCCCCTGCGCCATGCCGACAGTGCGCGAGTCAACGACCTCCACGGGAATACCCACGCGCGCGGCGGCGAGGCGCGCCGAGTCCGCGGTTCCGGAAAGTTCGCCGGAAATGTGGACCGACACGACGGACTCAAAACCCCGCCGCTGGGCCGCCAGATAAGCCTGCTCGAACTGCCCGGGTGATGGCCGCGAGGTCTTGACCGGCCTGCCGCTCGCCAAGGCCACGGCGATCGTGTCGGCGATGTCGTCTTCGCCTTCGCCGTAAATTTCCGTACCCACCATCACAGGCATCGGAACGACCGTCAGCCGTCCGTCAACGGAGAGGGCCCGGACCCAGTCGGCCGGCAGTGCAGCGGCGGAGTCCGTGACCACGGCCGTCCGCACGGTGGCGGGGGCGGTCTCGGGTACTGCTTCGGGCCGCCTGGCCTGGCGGAGCGGGATGAGGCGCTCCTTCAGCCACAGCCACCCCGCGGGGTCGCGGTGGGGCACGAAGCACCTCCTGGCGTCTGCATTTGCTCTCGGGACACGCTCTGATGTCCGGCCCCCGGTTCACCCGGCGGCCGGCCCCCCGGCTAGGCCGGGACGATGTTGACCAGTTTAGGCGCCCGTACGATCACGGTGCGGATGCCACGGCCGTCGAGTGCACGCTGGACGTTGTCCGAGGCCAGCGCCAGTTCACGCAGTTCGTCCTCGCCGATCCCCGGCGAGACCTCGAGGCGGTCCCGCACCTTGCCCTGGACCTGGACGACGGCGGTCACCGTGTCCTGCACCAGGAGGGCTTCGTCGTGCGTCGGCCAGCCGGCATTGGCAACCGAGGCGGGATGCCCCAGCACGCTCCAGAGATCCTCGGCCGTGTAGGGCGCGAAGAGGCTCAGGATGACCGCGACGGTCTCGACGGCTTCACGGACGGCCGGATCGGCGCCGCCCGCTCCGGTGGCTGCGCCTCTGTCGATCGTCTTGCGCGTCGCGTTGACCAGTTCCATGAGCTTGGCCACGACCACATTGAACTTGTTGTGGTCCAGCAGGGCTTCTGCGTCGGCGATGGTGCGGTGCGTGACGGTGCGCAGGGCCCGGTCGCCGGTGGTGTAGTCGGCGCCGGGGGCGCTGGTGACGTCCTGTCCCAGCCGCCAGGCGCGGGCCAGGAACTTCGCGGAGCCCGACGGCGAAACGTCCGCCCAGTCGACGTCGTCCTCCGGCGGGGAGGCGAAGATCATGGTGAGCCGGACGGCGTCGACGCCGAACTTGTCCAGCTGCTCGCCCAGGTCAACACCGTTGCCCAGGGATTTGCTCATGGCCTTGCCGCCGTTGAGCACCTGGCCCTGGTTCAGCAGCGCGCTGAACGGCTCGTCCGCGTCGATCATGCCCAGGTCGTGGATGACCTTGGTGAAGAACCGGGCGTAGAGCAGGTGCAGGATGGCGTGCTCCACGCCGCCCACATACTGGCCGACGGGCATCCAGTCGTTGATCTTCGCCGGATCGAACGGACCTTCGGTGTACTGCGGGGAGACGAAGCGCAGGAAGTACCAGGAGGAATCCACGAAGGTGTCCATGGTGTCCGTGTCGCGCTTGGCCGGGCCGTGGCAGCTGGGGCACTCGACGTTGACCCAGCTCTCGACGGCGGCCAGCGGTGAGGTGCCCTTCGGGGACAGGTCCTCGCCGCGCAGGTCGGCCGGGAGCGTGACGGGCAGCTGCTCGTCCGGGACGGGGACTTCCCCGCAGGCGGGGCAGTGGATGATCGGGATCGGGGTGCCCCAGAAGCGCTGCCGGCTGAGCAGCCAGTCGCGCAGGCGGAAGTTCACGAATTTCTCGCCTGTGCCCTGCTGCTGCAGGATCTCGATGGCGGCCGGGATGGCTTCTGCCTTGGGCAGTCCGTCCAGGGCGCCGGAGTTGATCAGGGTGCCCTCGCCGGAGGTCGCAGTGCCGCTGACAGCGGGATCTTCCTCGCCCGTGTCCAGCACCGCCCGGACCGGCAGGCCGAAGGTGCGGGCGAAGTCGAGGTCGCGCTGGTCATGGGCCGGGACGGCCATGATGGCGCCGGTGCCGTAGTCAGCCAGCACGTAGTCGGCCGCCCAGACGGGCAGCTTCTCGCCGTTCAGCGGGTTGATCGCGTAGCGGCCGGTGAAGACGCCGGTTTTCTCCCGCTCGGTGGACTGGCGTTCGATTTCGGAGAGCGCCTTGACCTGTTCGCGGTACGCGTCCAGTGCCGCGGCGTGCTCCTCGGTGACCAGCTCGACGGCGATCGGCGCGTCGGCCGCGACGACGAAGAACGTCGCGCCGTACAGGGTGTCGGGGCGGGTGGTGAACACCGTGACGTCCTTGGCGGGCTTGCCGCCGTCGGCCTCGATCACGAAGGTGACGTGCGCGCCCTCGGACCGGCCGATCCAGTTCTTCTGCATGGCCAGGACGCGTTCGGGCCAGTGGCCGCGCAATTCGTCCATGTCATCGAGCAGCCGGTCGGCGTAGTCGGTGATCTTGAAGTACCACTGGTTCAGGGACTTCTTGGTCACCGGGGTGCCGCAGCGCTCACAGGCTCCGTTGACCACCTGTTCGTTGGCCAGCACGGTCTGGTCCTTGGGGCACCAGTTGACCGGGGAATTCTTGCGGTACGCCAGGCCGCGCTCGTGGAAGCGCTTGAAGAGCCACTGCGTCCAGCGGTAGTACTCCGGGTCGGAGGTGTGGATCCGGCGGGACCAGTCGGCGGAGATGGCGTAGCGCTTGAACGACGCCGCCTGGGTGTCGATGTTGGCGTAGGTCCACTCGCTGGGGTGGGCGTTGCGCTTGATGGCCGCGTTCTCGGCGGGCAGCCCGAAGGAGTCCCAGCCGATCGGGTGCAGCACGTCATAGCCCTTTTGGCGCAGGTACCGCGCGACGACGTCGCCCATCGCAAACGCTTCGGCGTGGCCCATGTGGAGGTCGCCGGAAGGGTAGGGGAACATGTCCAGCACGTACCGCCGCTCCTTCGACCCGTCGTCGACGGGCGTGAAGACCTTGAGGTCCTCCCACACCTGCGGCCATTTGGCTTCCATGGCCGCGAAGCTGTACGCACCCTCTTCCGGGGCGTCCGCTGCGACTGCTGGTGTTCCGGTCTCTGTCTCCGGCTGAACGCTCACTGCTGGCCTCTTCTGTTCTGTCAAGCCTTGTGTTCCGTCAAGTCTTGTACCGTCAAGTCTTCTACCATCAAGTCTTTTACCGTCAAATCTCAGGCGAAGTCCGAATCCGGCCCCGCCCGTTCCCCTGCCGCCTGCCCAAACGGGTCCAGACACACAAAAGCCCCTCGACACGGAGGGGCTGCCGCTCGGCAATCCGAGTTCTCGTCGGGACGCCGGGCGGCTAGCTAAGCAGGAGGATCGCACGCATAGCTCTACTTTAGCGCACCGAACTCCTCAACGGCCGAAAAGGGGCCGGTGACTCCCCGCCAGGGTGTGGCGGATAGGAGTCACCGGCCCCTTTTCGAGGGGCGCGGAAGGCTACTTGACGTCCTCGTCGACCCAGTCCATGGACTTGGTGACGGCCTTCTTCCAGAGGCGCATCTGGCGCTCGCGTTCCGCCTGGTCCATCTGCGGCTCCCAGCGCTTGTCCTCGGACCAGTTGGCCGAGCACTCGCCGAGGTCCTTCCAGAAGCCGACGGCCAGGCCGGCGGCGTAGGCGGCACCCAGCGAGGTGGTCTCCACGACCTTGGGCCGGATCACCGGAACGCCGAGGATGTCCGCCTGGAACTGCATGAGCGCATCGTTGGCGACCATCCCGCCGTCGACCTTGAGCTCCGTCAGCGGCACGCCGGAGTCGGCGTTGACCGCATCGAGCACCTCGCGGGTCTGGAAGGCGGTGGCCTCCAGCGCCGCGCGGGCGATGTGGTTCTTGTTGACGAAGCGGGTCAGCCCGACAATCGCGCCGCGGGCGTCGGAACGCCAGTACGGGGCGAACAGGCCGGAAAACGCCGGGACGATGTACACGCCGCCGTTGTCCTCCACGGAAGCGGCCAGGGTCTCCACTTCGGCGGCGCTGCTGATCATGCCAAGGTTGTCCCGCAGCCACTGCACCAGCGAGCCGGTCACGGCGATGGAGCCCTCCAGGGCGTAGTGCGGCTTCGCGTCGCCGAGCTTGTAGCCGACCGTGGTCAGCAGCCCGTTCTTGGAGTGGACGATTTCCTCACCGGTGTTGAAGATGAGGAAGCAGCCGGTGCCGTAGGTGTTCTTGGCCTCGCCGGCGTCGAAGGCGGCCTGGCCGAACGTTGCCGCCTGCTGGTCGCCGAGGATGCCGGCCACCGGAACTTCACGCAGCAGCTGGGAGGTGTGCACCGTGCCGTAGACCTCGGAGGAGGACTTGATCGCCGGCATCATGGACGCCGGGACGCCGAAGGCGTCCAGGATCTCCTGGTCCCAGGAGAGCGTCTCGAGGTCCATGAACATGGTCCTTGAGGCGTTGGTGACATC
>DASWAW010000244.1:0-13789 GCA_036390955.1 Arthrobacter sp. | reverse complement strand
TGCCGGTGCCGGTGCGCCACGGGACGGAGTCGATCAGTCCGGTGGGGACCGCAGGGCGCGGTGCCGCGGGCGGTTCTGGAGCGGAAGCGGGCCCTGCCGGGACCTGCGCGGTTTCGGCCGGCACCGGCGGGGCGTCGGCACCGGAAGGCTCCCGGCTGGCGGGGCCGCTGGCGGGGTCGCCGGCGGACGCGCCGGCCGCTTTGCTGGCGGGTTCGGAAACGGGTTCGCCGTCGCCGTCGGGGTCCTCGCGGACGGCGGCGTCTTCGATGTTCCGCATCACCGTCTGTTCCCAGAGGTGGTCGTAGCTGCCGGTCAGTTCCTGCTCGGCCGGTTCCGTTGCCAAGGACAGCCGCGGGGCGGACGATTCGGGCTCCGGCCCGGCAGCGTCATTAACAGGTTCCAGTTCCAGTTCCGGTTCCGGTTCCGGCGCGGCAGCGTCATCATCAGGTTCCAGTTCCGGTTCCGGCCCGGCAGCTGCCTCAACAGGTTCAGGTTCCGGTTCAGGTTCCAGTTCCGGTTCTTCGTGCAGGGTCCCGTCGAGCTCGAGGTCCTCGCCGGGGAACTCCAGCACGGTTTCCGCGGAGGCGCCATGATCGCGCTGCTCGGCCGCAATGTCGGCTTCGGCGGCCGCCAAAACTTCATCCGTCGCAGCCGGGCCGGCAAACTCCACCCGCAGGCCTTGGAGCAGGACCACACCGTCTGTCAGCGGAAGGTCCAGCCGCGCGCCGGGTGCACCGGCGGCCTCGGCTTCGGCCTCGGGAACAGTCAGTCTGAATCCAGCAGCCGTTGCGAAGCGGCGTTCCGTCCAGGTGGTCACATCGCGGCCGCTGAGTTCCACCGGGCCGGAGGGCAGGTCCACCGTGAGGTCGATCTCGCCGCGCAGGAAGAACTGCAGGGAGCTCCGGCTGTCCACGATCGCGAACCACGGCAGCCGGGCCAGCGAGCCGCCCGAGGCAGCGGTCACGGCGTCGAGCACCTCGTGCACCTGGGGGCTGGTGGCGAGGAGTTGCCACACTGATTCAACAAGGGCAGCCGCGCTGTCCGGGCGCAGCAGCACCACGGTTCCGGAGCGCACCACACCGAGCCAGCTGCCGGGCGTGTAACGCGCTGCGGCGGCGGGATTACTTGCCATCATTCAGGTCCCTGCCGTCTTCTGGAGCTGTCTGCGCTGCAGTCGGTGCTGCGACAGCCGGTTTCCCGGCGGCTTGCCCGGTCCCGGATAGTTCCCCGTTGGGCGCCAGATCCAGCGGATCCGTCCGGGGCAGGGTGTCCTCGTCCTCCGCGGAGGCGGCGCTGCGCGGTGCTGTCTGGGCGGCGCGGTCGTCGTTGGTGACATTGGTGGCGTCCAGCACGATGCAGGTGACGTTGTCCCGGCCGCCGCTGCGCAGGGCCGCCTGGATAAGTTCGTCCACGGCCGCCTGCGGGTCCGACTCGGAGCGCAGGATATTGCGGATGTGCTCATCGTCGAGTTCGCCGTTGAGACCGTCGGAGCAGACCAGGATCCGGTCCCCTTCCTCGATGGGCAGCAGCCAGTAGTCGGCTTCCGTTTCGTCGCCGGTGCCGAGCGCCCGGGTGACGACGTGCCGGCGCGGGTGCACGGCGGCCTGCGCCTGGCTGATCTGCCCGGCGTCCACAAGTTCCTGGACCTCGGAGTGGTCGACGCTGACCTGGCTCAGCCTGCCCTGGCTCAGCCGGTAGGTCCGGGAGTCGCCGATGTTCAGGACCAGCCAGTACGGGACGCCCAACTGCTCCACCACCACGACGCCGGAGAGTGTGGTCCCGGCGCGGGAGCCCGTGGCCTCGCGGATGCTCTCGTCGGCCATCACGAGGTACTCCTGCACAACGCCGGCGGTGGCGTCCCGCTCCCCGCTGGCCAGCTGCGGGATCCGGGCGAGCGTGCGCACGCAGATGCCGCTGGCGATCTCGCCGGCCTCATGCCCGCCCATGCCGTCCGCGACAGCGAAGACGGGATCCGAGGCGATGAAGGAGTCCTCGTTCATTTCGCGGCGCAGGCCGCGGTCCGTACCGTAGCCGCAGTTCAGCCGCAGGCTGGAGACACCGGTGGAGGCACCGCCGGTGGCACCGCCGGGCGGGCCGCCCGGGGACGGCACCGGGTCATGGTCGGAACTGGCTGAGGGTGGAACGGCGGCCGGCTGGGGATTCATGCCTGTCCTAGGTAGAAGGAGCGGTCACCGAAGTGCACGGTGGAGCCTGGGCGGACGTGGGTGGGTTCCCCCGCCGCGAGAGCGGTGCGGATAGCGTCCGGGGTGGTGACGGCGCTGCCGTTGGTGGAGTTGCGGTCCGTCACCCAGACTCCGCCATTTCCGGCAAGGAGATGGAGGTGGGTCTTGGAAATGGAACGGCCGGGATCGGCCACCGGAATGAGTTGCACGGAGTCCTCGCCGGGGTGCCCGGCGGGGTTCCGGCCGATCAGGGCAGTGCGGTCCAGTTCGATGTCACGGCCGTCGTCCAGCCGGATCCGGAGCAGCGCCACGGTGACCGGAGCACCGGTGCTGCCGCGGACCTGGGTGCGGTCATGGTCGTCATCCGCGTGCGTGCCCGGGTGGACGGATGCGGTCTGTGCGGGCGGCGCAAACGCCGCCGCCTGCGGAACCGGCGGCGCGGCCGGCTGGGCGATGACCACCGGTTGCTGGGCGATGACCGCCGGCTGCTGGACAGCCGCGGGCTGCTGGACGGCGGCAGATGCGGACGCTGCGGCTGCGGCACCTGCCAGCGGGGAGGCGACGTGCTGGACCGGGGGGAGGTCCAGCGGCGCGAAGCTGTAGGGGCCCTGGATGCCTCCGGTGCTGATCGGATTGCGTCCGGCCTTCACATCGAAGACGAGGGTCTTGGCGGCGGTGTCGTGCCAGCCTCGGAGCCGGCCGTTGCGGTCCCAGGCACTGGAGAGCACCACGAGGACGGCCCAGGCCGCGCCCAGGAACAGGAGCGGTCCCAGCACCAGCAGGGCGACGGCGAACCACTGGAAGATAATGACCGCGGCGGCGGCGATCACGGCCAGCAGCACTCCGGCGCCGGTGATGAGGCCGCGGAGGAACACCGCTCCCCCGCCCGGGGCGTAGCCGTCGGCATCCGTGCTGCGGATCCCCATCAGCCGGTTGCCGAGGGTGGCGCCGGACCGGCCTTCGGCCGTGGCAAGGACCGCAGTATAGATCAAGGTGAGGCCCGCACCGATGCCGCCGAAGAGCACGAGCGACGAGGTGCCGTACACGATGAAGCCTCCGCTCTGGGTGCGGGTGATCCCGGCGAAACCGATCGCCAGCAGGACCGTCAGGACGGCCACCGGCGGCAGCCAGTCCAGCACGGCGGCGCCCAGCCGTTTTCCGGCAGCAGCGGGGACCAGTTCCAGCTTGCACGGCATGGCAGGACCTCCCCCTTGTCCACGGCCCGTGTCCGGGCCCTGCGTTAGGGGGATACTACCGGGGATCGGCCCCTGCGGCTGGAGGTGCTGCTGTTTCCGCGCGGACCGGTTGCTCAGCGGCGTGCCGCAGGAGGTGCAGAAGGCAGCCCCCGGGCGGAGCGGCTGCTGGCAGCGCGGGCAGCGTTCGGCGTCGTCGGTCATGGCTGGTTGCGGTTCTTCCTGGCGGTCGGGCTGGCGTCGGCTGCGGCGTCGGCAGCACCGGGGCCCGCTGCCGCCGCCGGACCGGACTCCACTGTACCCGCGGGTTGTTCTGAACCGGCGGGTGCGGCGCGTTTCCGGCGGGACTGGGCCGGCTGGTGGCCCCGCTGTTTCAGCGCGGCCCGGCCGTCGGCCAGCAGGGAGCGCGGCGAGAACCGGGCCCGCTGCCGGCCCCAGAAACCGAGCGTTCCGGTCATCTCCTTGAGCGAGCCGTCCACAATCTCCCAGTACTGCCGGACCTCGTCCTCGCTCGGCTGGCCGGCCCCGAAGATCGCGGCGTCGGCACGGTGGGCCAGCACTGTGGTGGTCCCCCGGCTGGCCGGGAAGGCGTCGGCGAGCACGACGGCGGACTCACGCCGGGTGGCGCGCTGGTCCACCCCGGCGCCGAGGTCGGTCGCGAGGCTGACCACTTCGTTCCAGCCGCCGCCGACGCGCTGCGCCGGGTGGCCGTCTCGGAAGCGTGCCAGCCGGCGACGGGACTTGAGCAGGGCGATCAGCAGCAGCGGCAGCGCCAGGATCCCGACCGGGATGAGCGCGAGGCCGATCGCGGTGAGGAGCGGGCCCCAAAAGAGCCAGGGGTTGTTCTTCTTCTCGTCGGCATCCAGCGCATCCGGTGAGGAGTCCGGCGGAAGGTCCGCGGGCTCCTGCGGCGGGGGCGGTGGCTGCAGTACCTGCGGCTTGGGCTTGGACTTGTTCTCCGGATCCGGCGGGATCGGCACATTGTCCTTCGGCGGGGTGGGGTCGAAGGACACCCAGCCCACCCGGTCGAAGGCGACCTCGACCCAGGCGTGGACGTCTTTGCCGGTGATCTGCACGTCGCCGGCGCCGTTTTCCGGGCTCTTGGGATCGGGGTAGAACCCCATCACCACACGGGAGGGGATGCCGAGGTGGCGGAGCATCAGCGACATCGCGACGGCGTACTGTTCGTCATCGCCGAGCATCTGCTTGGCGGTGAGCAGGCTCCGGATGCGGTTGGCGCCGTGGCCGGAGACGCTGGGCAGCTGGCCGTCGGCGATCAGGCCGTTGCTGAAGGCGCCCTTTTTCTGGAAGTGCGCCTCGATCTGGCGCACCCGGTCAATCGCGGTGGGAGCGTCGGCGGCGAGGTCGTTGGCCTGGGAGCCGACGACGGGCGGCACCTCGGCGGGGTCCGGCAGGGACATCCTGGCGAAGTCGTACTGTGTCAGCTGCCCGTGTTCCAGGGTGGCGGGGTCCGCCACCTGGACCCGGTAGGCATCGCCCTTGGCGAGGCCCCGGGTGGTGACGGCCGTGTCCGTTCCGGCGTTGAAGTAGAGCCCCGCGGCGGCACCCGAACTGTCACGGGCAAAGCTGATCCCGGTCGTTTTGCTGCCGCCGGGCAGGAAGTAGCCCTGGTAGTCCTCGATCGTGATGTCCAGGGCGTAGTTGGTGGTGGGCACGATCCCGGTGGAGTCCGCGAGGGTGTTGATGGATTTCGCATCGCCCACCTTGCTGAAACTGCCGGAGCCGTTCGGGTCCATGTTGTAGTTGGTGCCGTTGAAGGAATCGAGCGCGGCGAGCCGCACCCGGGCGTCCTTGGGCAGGCCCTTGACGGCGAAGAGGTTGTCGTCCTTCTTGTCCTTGACGAAGTTGCGGAAGCTTGCCAGCGGGGTTACATAGTCCTTCGGGTCGAAGGGCGGGACGATCGTGTTGCGCAGTACACGTCGGTCGTCACTGGCGGTGACCAGCGGGGAGGCGATGGCGGTGATCCCGACGGCGACGGCGATCACCGCGGCGGCGGTGCCGAGCCGGCGGAGGGTGGCGGCGCGGGCTGTGGCGTCGTCCGTTTCGAGCCGGTTAACGGAGACCTTGCGGGTGTCGCTGCGGCGGAGCGCGTCGCGTCGGAAGGTGGCCCAGGCGATCGCGACCACGGTGAGCGAAATGCCGCGTTCCACGGTGAGGAAACCTGCGTTGGTGCTGAAGGCGATGCCGGTGACGAACAGCACCAGCACCGCAAGCAGCGGCCAGTACGGGCTCTTCAGGCGCCAGATCAGCAGCCCGGCCGCCAGCGCGGTGAGGAGTGAGCTCAGGAACGGCACAATCAGGGTGCCGCCGGCGGTGCCGACCGGCACACCGACGGTGAGCATGTCCTTCCAGGCGAACACGACTCCGAGCAGCAGGGTGCGCAGCGAGTCGAGGGTGGGCAGGACCCCGGCGATCGAGGCCTCCGGGACGGCCAGGGCGGTACCGAACACGAGGTACGCGCCGAGCGTCAGGGCGGCGGTGATCAGGAGGCCCAGCCGGAAGTGCACGTTTGCCGCCGCCAGGGCGAGGCCCAGCAGGATGCCGCCGAAGCCTGCGATCAGGTAGTAGGGGTCGCCGCCGAAGCTGAGGCTGAAGCCGAGCACGCCCAGGCCGAGCAGCACGGTGAGGGCACCGGCGTCGAGCGCGAGATGCCAGCGCGGCTGGCCGTCCGCGAAGCCGGAACGGCGGGACCGGGCGGCGTTGCCCCGGGATGGATTGCGGGGGCGGAGCGGGGTTGCGGTGCTCATGCTGCCGCCTTCCTCAGCACGATGGCCAGATCGGAGAGGTCGCCCAGGGTCAGTACGGTCAGTTCGCCAATGTTGGCCCGGGCGGGCGCGGCGCCGAGCTGGAGCCGGACGGCGAGGCTGCGGACGCCCATCGGCACCGAGGCCGAGGCGGAGCGCAGCTGGGCGGGGGTGACGTTGCTGCCGACGACCAGGAACACGACCGAGGCGTTGGGGACGGTGTCCGCCAGGCTCCGGGCAAGGTCGACGGCGGTCCTGCGCTGTGGTGCGCCGACGATCCGGGTCATGTCATCGAGCATGTTGCGGCCGGTTTCACAGCGCAGCGGGCCCTTTTGGGTCAGCACGTCGAGGTCGCGCTGGTCACGGATGGCCTGGCGTCCGATCGAGGCTGCGGCGGAGATGGCCAGTTCGAATTCCTCCTCGGAGGCGTATTCGTCGGTGTTGATGGACAGAGAGATGGCGAGGTGGGCGCGGCGGGTTTCCTCGAACTGGCGGACCATCAGCTTGTTGATGCGTGCCGTGGTCTTCCAGTGGATGTGCCGCCGGTCATCGCCCGGCACGTAGTCGCGCAGGGCGTGGAAGGACACATCGGCGCTGGAGAGGTCGGTGGTGGGCATGCCCTCGAGGTCGCGGATGAACCCGGCGGCCGAGCCGGCCAGCGCCGTGGTCCGGGGGTGGACGAACAGGTCTTCGGGTTCGGTCCAGAGCACTTGGCGGCGCAGCAGGTGCAGCGGGTCCGCTCGGACGGACCGGACCGGGCCCACGACAATCACCGCGCGGCGCGCGGTGGGGATGGTGAACAGGTCCTCGTGGACCTGCTGCGGCTTCATCCGGGGCAGATGGAACACGGCGGTGGCGGCTCCGACCGGCAGTTCCAGGTCCGCGGGCAGCAGCGGGCGGGCGGAGGTGTTGGAGACGGCGATGCTGCCGACGGCGCTGTCCCCCACGGCAACCCGGGTGCGGGCCAGGTCCAGCACCACCCCGTACGAGGAGCGGCCCAGGATGAAGCCGACGGCAAGCACGAACAGCACGAACGCTGCGATCGCGGCGGCTTTGGCTTCCTGCCAGCCGAATGCCTGGCCGACGGTCCACAGCAGAACTGACGCCGCGAGAACGGACCAGCCCAGGACGCTGACAACCGAGAGGACCGGCCATGCGTAGCGGAGCCAGAGCCCGCGCACGGCCCGCCATGCCGGCGTCAGGGCCAGGCTGGCGGTGCTGCCGGCGTCGGCCCAGAGGGAGGCAGGATGCAGCCGTGTGGGCCTGCCGTCCCGGTGGAAGGGCCGTTGCAGGCGGTCAGCAAGCCGGGTCAGCGGAGTGCTGGAGGACATATGGGTGCCTTTGTTTGTGCTGGGTGGCTGGGTGCCGGGGCGGTGCTGCTAGCCAACGGAGGGGTGCTGCTAGCCGACGGAGGCGCGCTGCTGCGGCGCGGCGACCTCGGACAGGACGCGCGCCAGCACGGCCTCGGCGGTCGCGCCGGAGAATTCGGCTTCCGGGTCCATGACGAGGCGGTGGGTCCAGACGACGGCGGCCAGGTCCTTGATGTCATCCGGCAGCACGAAGTTCCGTCCCTGGCTGGCAGCCCAGACCTTGGCGGCCCGGACCATGGCGAGGGCGCCGCGGACGGAGACGCCGAGGCGGGTTTCCGGGGCGTTGCGGGTCTCCTCGCAGAGCCGGGAGATGTATTCCAGCACGGCGGTGTCTACGTGGGTGGTGGCGGCGAGGTCGGCCATGTCCGCGATCGCCTGGGTGGTGATGACGGGGGTGATGCCCTTGGAGCGGTCCTTGAGGTTGGCGCCGCCGAGCAGCTCCACCGTGGAGGCATGGTCCGGGTAGCCGATGGAGGTCTTGATCAGGAAGCGGTCCAGCTGGGCTTCGGGCAGCCGGTAGGTGCCGGCCTGCTCGATCGGGTTCTGGGTGGCCATCACCATAAACGGGCGGCCGGCCTCGTACGTGGTGCCGTCCACCGTGACGCGGGATTCCTCCATGACCTCCAGCAGCGCCGACTGTGTTTTGGGCGAGGCACGGTTGATTTCGTCGGCCAGGACGATGTTGTTGAAGATCGGCCCCTTGTGGAACTCGAACTTCTGCGTCTTCTGGTCGTAGATGGTCACGCCGGTGACATCCGAGGGCAGCAGGTCCGGGGTGAACTGGATGCGGTTGTTGGAGCCCTGGACGGTGGCCGCGAGGGCCCGCGCGAGCGAGGTCTTGCCGGTGCCCGGGGCGTCCTCGAAGAGGACATGCCCCTCGGCGAGCATCGCGGTGAAGGTCAGCCGGATGACGTGGGCCTTGCCCAGGACGGCCTGGCCCACGTTGGCGACGAGCTTCTCGAAGGTGCC
Organism: Arthrobacter sp.; assembly: GCA_036390955.1. GTDB lineage: Bacteria > Actinomycetota > Actinomycetes > Actinomycetales > Micrococcaceae > Arthrobacter. The sequence continues at coordinate 5,309 of DASWAW010000244.1, read as the reverse complement.
GGAAAACCATTCGGCCTGTTCGGTGGTCATGGTCATGGGGTGGTCCTCTTCTGTTCTGGGTGAAATAGCGTGGTGGGCCGCCGGCGGGGAGTCCCGGTGTTTCCGGCGGTTGGTTCAGTGGGCGGCGTCAACATCCGCCGGGCCGCGGTCCGGTGAGGTCCACGGTGGTCGACTTGACGAACCAGCCCGGGTGGCTGCCTTCAGTCACCCGGAACCAGGGGGTGCCGTTGCCGTAGATGTCCTTGGTGCAGTTGATGGTGAGCTTGCCCTCGGCCCGTTCGACCCAGCCGACGCCGCAGTCCTTCGGCGGCCCGGCGGAGTAGCTGTCGGTCTGGCCCGGTTTGCCCGGGCACGTCCTGACGCTGCTCGCGTCCACTTGGACCTGGGAGGTCGGCGGCGGCGGTGTCGGGTCGGTCCCGCTGGTGGCATTGGCGGAATCAGCGGCACCACAGACCACCGTGCAGGCCCGCACTTTGAGGTTCTTGGTGGAACTCCAGGCACCGGTGTCGCGGTCATACCGGTTGGCCAGGCCCACGCTCGTCCATCCGCCGCCGTCGTAGCTGACCTCGAAGCGCTGGATGGCCCGGCCGTTGCTGGCCGGGTTGGTCCAGGTCCAGTGCACCTGCTGCGTCGTGGAACCCTGTGCCGTCAGCACCGGGGCCCCGGGCGGCCCGTAGGGGTTCGCGGTGCCGATGGCTTTGGCGTCGCCGGCGACATTGTTCTTGGTGGAGGTGGCGATGATGGTGACGGTGATGTCCTGCCCGTTGGGCAGCCCGCCGATCATCCCGCCGCCGGCCGCGATGGCGCCGGTCTGGCCGCTGGAGGCCCGGTAGCTGTAACGGATCTCCGTGTCCTGGGAGCCGTTGCGCTGGGCCGCGGTGAGCGGCGTGAAGCTTACGTCGAGCTGCCCGGAGTTTCCGGTCTCCTTCACGCTGCCGCTCGTGACCGTGCCGGGTTTGCCGGCCGCCCGGATCCCCGCAGAGCGTGGGCTGGTCCCGGACGTGCCCGCCTTGTTCGTGGCGGACACGGTAAACGTGTAGTCCGCTTCCGAGTTGTCCACCGTGACGTTCTGGGTGGTGCCGGAGACCTGCTGGGTCGCCACAGCGGCGCCGCCCCGCAGGGTGGTGAGGGTGTAGCGGGAGACGGCGTCGCCGTTGTTGTTCGGTGCCGCCCAGTTCACCCTGAGCTGGCTCTGGCTTCCGACGGAACCGGCCGCCGCCGCACTCGGTGCCGCCGGGGTGACGGGCACCCCGGCGGGGGTCTCGGCGGCCGAGTAGCCGCTCCACTCGGAGGGTTCCTTGGCGTCATTCCGGGCCAGCACGCGGACCTTGTAGGCCACCCCGTTCTTGAGGCCCTTCCAGACGTAGTTCACCGCGGTGAGGTTCTGGATCTGGGCGTTCTGCCCCGCCGGGGCCGGGGAAATCTCCAGGTCGTAGGACTTCACGGGTGAGCCCTTGGACGCGGGGGGCACCCACGTCACCGTGAGCTGCGTGTCGCCGAACTTGAGGGCCGGCGCGGCCGGCGCGTCCGGCTTGACGTCCGGGCGCACCTCGGCCGACGCCGGGGACCGCTCGGATTCGCCCAGGTCGTTGGTGGCCGTGACCTGGAAGTGGTACTTGGAGTTGTTGGTCAGCCCGGTGAGCGTGCAGGAGTTGGCCGGGCACTCCTGGCGGTAGCCGCCCTCGCCGTACACCGTGTACTTGGTGATGGCCGATCCGCGGTCGGCAGGGGCGGTCCAGTTCAGCAGGGCGGTGCTGTCCCCCACGCTCGCGGCCTGCGGCGTGGTTGGCGCCAGCGGCTTGTCCTTGACCGTCAGCCGGATCCGGGCTGTCGCGTAGCGGGACGCGTCCCCGGTCTTGTCCGCCACGGTGTAGGCCACGATCATGGTTCCGGAGAACCCGCCGGCCGGGGTCACCGTCACGGTATCCCCGGCAGCGGCGGCCGTGCCCTGGCCGGTTTCGGTCACGGCTGAGATGATTTTCAGCGCCGTCTCCGGGAACGGGTTGGCGTCGTTGTCGAGCACCCGCACGGTGACGGGCTTCCCGGCGGCGGCGTTGGTTTCGACGTCGTCGTTGGCGACCGGTTTGGGCCGGTTGGAGGCGGTGACGGTCAGCTGGTAGGTCGCGGTGGCTTCGAGCCCGCGCGGGTCCCTGGCCTTGACCTGGACGGCGCCGCTGGCTCCGGCGCCGGTGCCGTTCTTGGCGGACGCCCGCAGGGACGTTCCGTCGATGCCGGCGTCGAAGCCTGCCGGAACACTGCCCACGAGTTCGTACGTCATCTTCCCGGCGTCGCCGTCGTCCGGGTCGGAGGTGAGCTTGGCCAGGTCGGTGCTGGCGGAGTCGGCCTTGGGCACGTCCACCTGGCTGCCGAGCAGCACCGGAGGGTTGTTCCGGTTGGGGTCCGGGAGCACCCGGGTGCGGATGCTGAGGGTGGACTTCAGGCCGGCGGGGTCGTCCGGGCCGGAGCCGTCGGTGACCTCGAAGCTGAGCGAGCCGGGGCCCACGTAGTCCTGGCCCGCGGTGTACTTCAGGGCGGTGCCGTTGCCGGCCACGGGGTCCGAGCCGTCGGCGCCGATCAGCCTGATCCGGTCCGTCTGGGTCAGGCGGGGCGAGCGTCCGTCGCGGACCTTGACCCATTCCTTGAGGTCAACGGTGACGGACTGCCCGGCGACGAGCTCGATCACCTCGTCCTTGGCCAGGGTGGGGACCTGCTGGCCCAGGCCGGGGACCCAGATGATGGCGGTGGACTTCTGGCCGTCGAGGTCCTCCACGGTGTACGGGATGAGCTGGGGCTGTTCGGTGAGGTCCACGCGCATGGTGCCGTCGGCGCCTGGCCGCGCCGTGGTGGCCTCGGTGGCGATCTTGAGGTTCTCGCCGACGCCGTCGGGGTCCTCGTCGTTTTTCAGGACGGGGACGTCGACGGCGGTCTTGCCGAGTGTCTGGGCGGAGGTCACCCGGTCGTCCCGGGCGATGGGGGCCCGCAGCGGCACGTCCTGCCGCACCTTCACGGCGATGGCGGCCTGGGCCGTGGCGCCGCGGTCATCCGCCACGGAGTAGCGCACGTTGACGGTGCCTTCCGTGCCGGGGGCCAGCAGGATGATGCGGGAGCTCTGCTTGCTGAGCGTGGCCTGCAGTTCCGGGGCGGCCTCAATGCCGTCACCGATGATCCGGATCGGGTCGCCGTCCGGGTCGGTGTCGTTGCCGGTGGCGTCGACGGCGATCTGCCGGCCCGGGCGGACCATGACCTCGTCGTCCACCGGGGTGGGCTTCTGGTTGGTGTCCCCGCGCGGGGCGATGCCGACGGTCACGGTGCCGGTGTTGACGGCGCCCTGCCGGTCCACGACCTTGTAGCGGAAGGTGTCCGTGCCGGCGCCGTCGCCGGCTGCCGTGAAGTCGATGAAGTTGCTGCCCACCGTCGCCGTGCCCATCGCCGGGGTGCTGTCGATCCCGGTGAGCTGGACGGAGTCGCCGTCGGGGTCGATTCCGTCGAGCTCCACCGGGATCCGCACGGAGCCGGCGGCCACCACACGGGCCGTGAGGTTCTTCGGCTGCGGCCGGGAGTTTTCCGCGCCTTCCAGCGGGAGGATGTGGATGGTGACGGCCGCGGCGCTCTTCTGGCCCTGCGGGTCGACGGCGTTGTAGATGGCCCGGACCGTCCTGGGTTCGGCGCCGGCGATGAAACGGAGGGTGTTTTCGGAGACGAAGCTCTTGCCGTCGGTCTCGGGGACGGCCTGCGGCAGGACGGGGTCCACGCTGAGCTTCTCGCCCTGCGGGTGGGTGTCGTTGGCCAGCACCGGGATGGTGACGACGTCGTTGACCCGCACGTTCACCTCGTCCGGTTTGGGCTGCGGGGCCTCGACGACGGCGGGCGCCGGAACGGGGACGACGGCGACGCTGCCGGTGGCCGATTTGGTGCCGTTGGACATGGTGTAGCGGAAGGTGAACGGGTCCTTGGTGCCAATAACGTCGGTGATCCGCAGGACGCTGTGGTCGATCACGCTGACCGAAGCGGTCGAATTTTCCGGCAGCTGCACGGACTGCAGCACAAGCACTCCCCCGGACGGGTCCGAGTCGTTGGCCAGCGGGTCCAGGAGCACGCTGCCGCCGACCGGCAGCAGGGCGACGTCGTGCACGGCCACCGGGTCGCCGGCGTCCTTGCCGGATTCGACGTCCACCCGGATCAGGCCCTGGCTGCTTTGCGGGCCGTTGCTCGCGATGTAGGTCAGGTAGACCGGTCCCGGGGTTTCGCTGCGGAAGGTGAAGGTCCCGCCGTCGGTCACCGGGCCCAGCTGGGCGGTCCCGGCGCCTTCCACCTGGGCCAGGCGCAGCGCGCCGCCGTTGGGGTCAACGTCGTTCTTCAGCGGTGCGATCACGAGGTCCTGGCCGACGACGGCGGTCACGTGGTCCGCGTTGACCACCGGTTGCAGGGCCCCGGGAGGCTGGACGTTCACGACCACCTTCCCGGTGGTGGTCGCGCGGCCGTCCCAGACGGTCACGGTGACGGACTTCTTGCCCGGCGCGGCGCCGGAGTCCTGGTAGGTCAGCAGGCCGTCGCGGCGGACCTTGACCTGGTCCTGGTCGTTGTCGGCCTTGGCGTCCATCAGCACGAGGTCGTCGCCGTCCGGGTCGGCCCAGTCGGTGAGGATGTTCTGGCTGACGGTTTTGCCTTGTTCGACGAGCATGGTGGTGGGGTCGCCGCGTTTAAACAGGGGCGGTTTGTTCTCGTCCGGGCCGACGACGCTCAGGCTGATGCTTCCGGCCGCGGAGAGGCCGCGGCCGTCCGCGGCGTTGTAGCCGATGGTTTCGGTGCCCGGTGTGGCGTCGGCCGGGACGGTGATCTGGAAGGCGGTGCCGCCGTAGATGTTCTCCAGGCTGCCGGACTGGGGCCCGTTGTCGCCGGCGGAGGCCGTGAGCACGTCGCCGTCGGGGTCCGTGTCGTTGTCGAGCACGGACAGGATGGTGGTGCGCCCCGGGCGGACGCCGACGGCGTCGGGTTTGGTCTCGGGGGGCCGGTTGGGTTTGGTGCGGTCCGGCAGGATGTTGATGGTGTTGTTGTCCGCCGACTCCTGGTCCTGGTCATTGGACTGGTTCTTGGGCGGGACCACGTCGTCCCAGTTGTTGACGAGCTGCATGTTCTGGTTGACCAGCCAGACATTGCCGGAATTCACGTCATTGAGGACCACCAGGTCCCGGTTCACCCGGAACACGTAACTGGGCGAGGCACTGGCCTTCGGCACGGCCACGGACTTGTCATCAGCATCATTGACGCACTCCCGCACGTACTTGTTCGCCCCCGACCACGCCGCATGG
>DASWAW010000243.1:0-2909 GCA_036390955.1 Arthrobacter sp. | reverse complement strand
CAGCGCGGCTACAGCCATCTGTTCGCCGGGCTGGTCATCGCCGAGATGACCCGGGTGGACACCTCGCTGGCGACCTTCTTCCTGGTCCACCACGACCTGTTCGTCGAATCGCTCTACGGCTTCGGCTCCGAGGAACAGAAGGCACGCCTGCTCGACGACGCCGCGAACCTCCGGACCACCGGCGCGTTCGCACTGACCGAACCGGAGCACGGCTCCGACGTGGCCGGCGGGATGGAGACCGTCGCCCGGCGCGTTTCCGGCGGGGCGCCAGACGGCGGGGACACCTGGGTGCTCAACGGCGCCAAGCGCTGGATCGGCAACGGGACGTTCTGTGACTACCTGCTTGTCTGGGCCCGGGACGAGGCCGGCGGCGGCATCCGCGGCTTCATCGTCAACGCGTCCCTTCCAGGCGTGAGCCGGAGCCGGATCGAGAACAAGATCGCGCTGCGCACCGTGCAGAACGCGGACATTGTCTTCACGGACGTGCAGGTGGCCGAGTCGGACCGCTTCGCCGGGATCAACAGCTTCGAGGACACCAACGAGCTGCTGCGCGGCTCGCGGATCATGGTGGCCTGGCAAGGTGTTGGCCAGCAGTTGGCCGCCTTCGACGTCGCCCGGCAGTACGCCGTCGAACGCCAGCAGTTCGGCCGTCCGCTGGCGAAATTCCAGCTGGTCCAGCAGCAGCTGGTGACGATGCTCGGCAACGCCGTGGCCAGCATGGGGATGATGGTCCGGATCGCGCAGCTGCAGGAGCGCGGCGCCGCGGAGATGCCGCAGGTGGCGCTGGCGAAGTCCTACGTGAGCGCCCGGATGCGTGAAACCGTGGCGATGGGCCGGTCCCTGCTCGGCGGCAACGGGATCGTCACTGACTACCGGATGGCCAAGATCTTCGCGGACGCCGAGGCGATCTACACCTATGAGGGCTCGTTCGAGATCAACACGCTGATCGTGGGCCGGGCCGTGACCGGGGTGTCCGCGATCGTCTAGAACAGCGCCGGCTCTTTCTCGCCGGCCTCGACCCGGTAGTCCAGGCTGTTGTTCTTCACCGGCATGGGACAGGTGCCGTACGGAGTGAAGGCGCTGGGGTAGTTGATGGCCCGGTTGAAATCCAGGATGACCGTCCGGTTTCCCAGGGCATCGACGCGCGGCCGGGCGGTGGAAACCTTCCGCCACTCGGCTGTTGCCAGGTCCGGCGGGGCTGCGCCGTTGGTCTCGTCGTGGAACGTGACCGTCAGGGCGCCGAGCTTTTCCTCTTCGGCCTGCAGGTGGAATTCGTGGTCCTTGCCGGGGAGCCGGAACACGAGTTCGCCGACCGACCGGTGGACCCCGTCGACCAGGGGGTTGGCGGTGCCGATCGGGACGTCGACGGGCTCCGGATAGGGGCGGAAGGTGGCTTCGACCACGAGGTCCGGCCGGTAGTCGAAGGTGGGGACGCCGGTGAACTCGGTGAACACGGGCGACTTCGAATCGCGGGTGCGGACGGCGTATTTCCCGGCGCGCATGGCGAGTTCCACCACGACCTGACGGCCGTCCGCGCCGCCGTACTGGACCCAGAGCAGAGATTCCTCGTTGGCCAGGGCCGCGCTGACGGTGCCGTCCACGGGCTCGCCGGTCTCCACGAGCGTCAGTCCCTCGGCCGCGGCGGCGGTGAGGAACGCCGTCGTGCCGTCCGTGGACCACAGCCCGGGGGCGAGTTCGACCTCGGCCGGCCGGTCCTCCAGCCACTGGAAGGACGTCAGCGTCAGCCAGCCGTACTCGCTGGCCAGGGCCGCGTTGCGGCTCGTCCGGAAGCGCTCCCAGCGGGCGAGCTGGGCGTCGGGATCGGGTTGCTTGGTGTTCACGGGGTCCTCCCGGGGTATCAGTGCAACTAGCTGGCAGCAGGGGCCGTTTTGAGCCTCCAAAACGGCCCCTGCTGCGAGTCAGTTGGGGGTTGGCGGAGTGCCGAGGCTTGCGGACACCAGTTGTGCCGCGGTGTTCCGAGCGGCGGTGGCCGCCGCAGGGTCGGCGTCGAGCACGCCGCTGGCCAGGCCGCCGTCGAGCACCAGGGTCAGGCTGCGGGCGAGCTGGTCCGGATCCGGGGCGCCGGCCCGGGCGGCCAGGTCCCGGATCCAGGCCCTGATGTGCTCCTTGTGGGCGACCGTCCGTGCGTGGACGCGGGTCCCGGAGGCGGACTCGGCCGCGGCGTTGATGAAGGCGCAGCCGCGGTAGCCGTCGCGGCGGCAGGCGCTGGCGAGGGCGTCAAACAGCCCGACGAGCTGGGCCGCGGGGTCGGGTCCGGCGGCTTCGGCTGCGGCGTGGAGCTGCCCGGTCCAGACGCCGTCGACCTTCTCCAGGTAGGCGAGGATCAGGTCGTCCTTGGCCGGAAAATATTTGTAGAACGTGGCCTTGGCGACGCCGGATTCGGCGATGATCGTATCGATGCCGGCGGCCCGGAGCCCCTGGGCATAAAACAGCCGGAAGGCCGTGGCGAGAATCTTTTCCCGGGCCTGCCCGGCGGGGGTGCGGGCGGCCGGCGATGCTGTGGGAGCTGGCGGCGTCATGGCTCTATGGTACACAGACAAGTCTGTCTACGTCCGCCGCGTGCGGCGGCGGACGGCGCAGTGAACTGGTCTCAGCTGCGGAGGTGGGCGCCGGGGGCGGCCCGTATTGCCTCCTTGCCGTAGACAGGTCTGTCTGATAGCGTCATGGCCACAAGTAGACGAACCTGTCTACCCTGCCCGTTGAGAAGTGAGGACACCATGAGGATTGCAGTATTGGGAACCGGGACCGTTGGCCCCACGATCGCCGGAGCACTGTCGGCCCTGGGGCACGATGTCGTGATCGGGACGCGCGATCCCAAGGTGACGCTCGCCCGGACCGAGCCCGGGGCGACGGGCGGCGCACCGTTTGCCGCGTGGCACGCGGCGCAC
>DASWAW010000242.1:0-5638 GCA_036390955.1 Arthrobacter sp. | reverse complement strand
CGACGCCGGCGTCACCGCCCCATCCAACACCCGCGACGGATAATTCAACCGCCCCACCGCATTCTTCGACTTCGACACCACCCACACCCCGCCATCATTCAACTCCACCTCAGCGGTCCTAAACCCCGGATAGATGATGGCAGCGGTGACCAGCACGGCCGCCGCGGAGGCGATGGCGGTGCCGGTGATGAACGTGCGGCGCTTGTTGGACCGGTGGTTTCTGAAGCCCGGCTTTCTGGACCCCGGGGTGGCGAAGAGACGTGTCACAGCTTCAGATTTCCTTCAACATGGCGTTGTGATTCCCGTGGCGGGCCTGAGACCAGGCCCTCACTTCCCGCGACAGCCTACCGAACATGCCGGGGGCGTGCGATGGGGAGGTCTCCCCTGCGGCACTCAGCACCGGGGGATCCCGAGGCTGTACGGCGCACCAAGCTGGGTGTGTCCGGCGATCACGTACCGGCCAACGTTCCGGTTGGAGCCGGATTCCACCCGGTACCACTCGGTGTCCGGGGAGTTGGTCCAGTTGTCGTTCTGGACGACGTAGCACTTGACCACGATCGTCTCCCCGCTGTTCTTGTAGAACCACGGGGGCGTGTCGCCGTTGTTGACGCCGTCGCAGTCGAAGTAGGGAGTGGGACGGTAGTTCGAGCCGCCCAGCGTGTAGGTGCAGGTGCGCACGAAGTTCGGATCGGACGTCTTGACCCGGGTGGTCCAGACGCGCTGCGGCGGGCCCGACTTCGCGGTGGCCGTGGCTGTCGCGCCGAAGGTTCCCACCGAGTTGCCGGTCCGGACCCGGATGGAGTGCGGCTCGTCGTAGCCTCCGGTATTGACCGTCCTGGTGCCGGAGGGGCTCACATCCTGCCAGCCTCCGCCGTCGATGCTGATCTGGGTAGTGGCGACGTCGTTGGTCGAGGTTGAGGGCGAGGCCCAGCTGAGGCTCAGCGATTTCTGGTTTTCAGCCCCGTCCTGGCCGGAGGCCGACGGCGTTCCGGGCGCGCCGTAGGGGGTGGCGCCGGCTGCGGCGCTGGCGTCCGAGCTGGGCGCCACCGTCGAGTTGGCGACCACGGTGATCCTGGTGGCGGCCCCGTTCGTGAAGCCGCCGACGGTCTGCCCGGGCCGGATGGAACCGGATTGTCCCGTGGTGGCGTTGAAGGTGTAACTGACCTCGTTGGGCGCCGAGCCGTTGCGCTCCGCGTCGGTGAGTTCCCGGAAGTTGATGGTCACGGCCCGGCCCGGGCCGCCGGTGTTGGCCTCCGCGGCGCTGACCCCGGACACCTGGGAGAGCTTGCCGGTGGCGCGCCGCGGCGCCGACGGGGCGCTGACGGCGCCCTTGCCGGCCTTGTTCGCTGCCTGCACGGTGAAGGTGTAGGAGGCCTCGGAGTTGTTCGCGGTGAAGTTCGCGGTCCGCACCGTTCCGGGCACCATCTGGGTCTGCGTGGTCCCGCCCCCGCCGCTCATGGTGACGTAGTAGTTCTTGATCGCGTCGCCGTTGGTGTTCGGTTCGCTCCAGTTCACCTTGAGCTGGTTCGAGGTCCCCACGGCGGAGGCAACCGTCGACGTCGGTGCCGCCGGAGCTGCCGGGACGCCGGCGGGGTTGTCCTCGGCGGAGTAGATGCCCCACTCGGACGGGCCGAGCTCGTTGACGGCCTGGGCGCGCACCTTGTAGCGGACGCCGTTGGTCAGTCCCGGCCAGGTGTAGTTCAGGCCGGTGATGCCGGTCTTCACGGCCACCCCGGTGGACGGCGGCGGGGAGATCTCCAGGTTGTAGCTCTTGACGGCCGAGCCCTCGGTCTTGGCCGCGGGCCAGGCGATCACCATGTTTTTGTCGCCGGCTTTGACCGTGGGCGCCTCCGGCGGGGAGGGCTTTTCATCCGGCCTGATCTCGTTGGACGCGGCCGAGGGAGCGGACTCCCCCACCTCGTTGGTGGCGGTGACGGTGAAGACGTACTTGACGTCGTTGGTCAGGCCGCTGAGCGTGCAGGTGGTGGTGGGGCAGTCCTGGCGGAAGCCGCTGGAACTGACGGTGTACTTGCTGATGGCCGCGCCGTTGTCCGAGGGCGGGGCCCACTTGAGCACGGCGGTGCGGCTGCGGACGTCGGTCGCGGAGGGGGCCGAGGGGGCATCGGGCTTGTCCCGTACCGTGATGCGCACCCGGCCGCTGGCCTGCCGGGACGGGTCCCCGGTCTTGTCCAGCACGGTGTAGCGGATCACCATCACACCTTTGGAGCCGTCGGCGGGAGTCACCGTGATCGAGTCCCCGTTCACGGCGGGTGCGCCCGCGGCCGACCCGGTCTCGACCGTGGCCGAGATGATTTTCAGCGGGGTGTCGGCGAACGGGTTGAAGTCGTTGGCGAGGACGTTGATCGTCTCGGCCTTGCCCGCATCCGCCTTCTCGATGACGTCCTCATTGGCCGTCGGGAGGGGGCGGTTGGAGGCGACGACGGTGGCTTCCACGGTGGCCTTGACCGGTTCGGAGCGGCCGTCGGTGACCTTCAGCGGGATGCTCCCCTGGCGACCCGTGGCGGCTGTGGCCCCCGCGCTGACCGTGAGGGTCTGCCCGTCAATGGCGGCCGTGAGTCCCTCGGGCAGCGTGCCGTCGAGCTCGAACTTCAGCTTCTCCTGGTCGCCTGAGTCCACGTCCGCGGCGAGGTTGCCCAGCTCCAGGCTGACGGACGCGGCTTTGGGCACCTCGAGGTCGGTGCCGCTGAAGGTGGGCTGGTGGTTGGCGTTGGGGTCCGGAATGACCCTGGTGATGATGCTCAGCGTCGATTTCAGGCCCTGCGGATCGTCCGGGCCGGTACCGTCGGTGACTTCGAAGGTCACGGAACCGGGGCCCACATAGTCCTTGAGTGCGGCGTAGCGCAGCGCGGTGCCGTTGCCGGCCACGGCGTTCTGGGCGTCGGCGCCCTGGACACGGACCTTGTCCACCTGCGTGATCCGGGGCGTGTGTCCGTCCCGGACCCGGACGTACTCGTTCAGGTCGAGGGTGATTTCCTTGCCGGCCATGACTTCGACGACGTCGGTGCGCGCCAGGGTGGGGTGCTGTTCGCCCTGCCCGGGTACCCAGATGACCGCCGTCGCGCTTTGGCCGTCGACGTCGGTGACGGTGTACGGGACGAGCTGGTCCTTCGGGGTGAGGGCCACGACGACGTTGCCGCCGCCCCCGTCGCGCGCGTTCGGGTTGCCGTCCGGCAGGGAGACCTTGAGCTCGGCGGCGACGCCGTCGGGGTCCGAGTCGTTCTTGAGGACCGGGACGTCGACGGCGGACTTGCCGAGGGTCTCCGCGGGGGTGACCACGTCGTCCTTGGCGATCGGGAGTTTGAGGGCCGCGTCCGGGCTGATCCGGACCCGGATCACGGCGCTGCCCTGGGCCTTCTTGTCGTCCTGGATCTTGTAGCTGACGCTCTCGTTGCCGGCCGTGCCGGGGGCGGTGAGCAGCACCTTGCCGCCGTCGGCCGCCTCGACGCCGAGCTCGGGCCGGGCTTCGAAGGCGTTGGAGACCAGGCTGACCTGGTCCCCGTCGGGGTCCGAGTCGTTGCTGAGGGCGTCGACGGCGATCTTGCGGCCGGGGCGCACGTCGACGGCGTCGTCGACCGCGATGGGCTTCTGGTTGTTGGCCTCCGGCGGGGCGATGCCGACAATGACGGTGCCGGTGTTTTCGGCGCCGATCCGGTCCCGGACGCGGTAGCTGAAGGTGTCCGTGCCGGCGGCGTCGCCGGTGGCGGTGAATTCGAGGTAGCCGTCCTGGACCACGGCCGTGCCCATGGCCGGGGCCTTGTCCACGCCGATCAGCTGGACGGAGTCGCCGTCGGAGTCGATGCCGTCCAGGGGGACGGGGACGCGGACCGCCATGCCGGCGACGACACGGGCGGTGAGGTTCTTCGGTTCCGGGCGGGTGTTCCGTTCGTCGTCGCGGGCCCGGATCCGGATGGTGACCTGCTGGGAGTCCGACTGCCCCGAGTCGTTGGTGACCTTGTAGATGGCATACACGGTTTTCGGCGCCTCGCCGGCGATGAAGCGCAGCGCGTTGCCGGCGGGGAAGATGCGGCCGTCGGCGGCGTCGGGCTGCTGCGCCAGCACCGGTTCGAGGGTCAGCTTGCCGCCGTTGGGGTCGGTGTCGTTTTCCAGGACCGGGATGGTGACGACGTCGCCGGCCCGCACGGTCGCTTCATCCGGTTTGGCCTGCGGCGCCTGGAGTTTGGTGGGGGCCGGGACCACGAGGACGGCGATCTCGCCGGCGGCGGAGGACTTGCCGTTGGAGATGGTGTATTTGACGTTGAGCTGGCCCTGCGCGCGGATGTCGGTGATCCGGACCACCGAGTGGTCCAGGACGGACACGCTCACGGGCTGCCCGTCCTCCGCAGTCACGGACTGGACTACGAGCACGCCGCCGGAGGGGTCCGAGTCGTTGCCGAGGACATCGACCAGGACGTTGCCGCCGCTGGGCAGCAGGGCGGTGTCCCGCACGGCGACGGGGGCGCCGTCGCCGGTGCCCGGGACGACGTCGACCCGGACCAGCTGCTGGGCGCTGGCCGGGCCGTTGGTGACGAGGTAGGTGACGTAGTGGGCGCCCTGGGCAGTGGAGTTGAACGTAAAGGTCTGCTGGTCCGGGCCCATGGTGGCGCTGGAGTTCCCGTCCGGGGTGACCTGGGCGAGGCGGAGCGCGCCGCCCTGGGGATCCGAGTCGTTCTTCAGCGGGGCGATCACGGTGTCCACCCCGGCGACGGCGACGATGTGGTCGGCGTTGGCGATCGGCGGCAGGGCGCCGGGGGCGCGGACGTCGACCGTGATCTTGCCTTCGGTGCTGGACTGGCCGTCGGAGACCGTGACGGTGACGGTTTTGCGGCCGGGCTCGGAGCCGGCGTCCTGGAAGCTGAGCAGTCCGTCGGGACGGGCTTTGACCTGGTCGCGGGGGTCGCTGCTGGTGGCGCTGACGACGTAGAGGTCATCGCCGTCGGGGTCGATCCAGTCGGTGAGGATGTTCTGGCTGACGAGCTTGCCGGCCTGCACCACGAGGGTGGTGTTCCGGTTGGGTTTTTGCCGCGGGGCGGAGTTCTCTCCGGCCGGGACGACGGTGAGCGTGACGTCGGCGGAGGCGGAGAGCCCGCGGCCGTCGTCCGCCGAATATTTGAACGTTTCCGAGCCGGTCTTCTCCGCCGGGACGCTGACCTGGAAGCCGGTGGATCCATAGATCGGCGCCAGGAGTCCGGATTTGATGGGATCGGGTGCCCGGACGGTGAGGATGTCGCCGTCGGGGTCCGAGTCGTTGTCCAGCACCGGCAGGATCGTGGTCTTGCCGGCGCGCACGCCGAAGCTGTCCGGTTTGGCCGCGGGCGCGCTGTTGGGTTTGGTGCGGTCCGGGAGCATGGTCTGCTGGACCTCGTCGGCGGAGTCCTTGTCCGCGTCGTCGGATGTCTGCTGCGGCGGGATGACGTCGTCCCAGTTGTTGACCAGCTGCATGTTCTGGTTGACCAGCCAGACATTGCCGGAATTCACATCATTGAGGACCACCAGGTCCCGGTTCACCCGGAACACGTAACTGGGCGAGGCACTGGCCTTCGGCACGGCCACGGACTTGTCATCAGCATCATTGACGCACTCCCGCACGTACTTGTTCGCCCCCGACCACGCCGCATGG
>DASWAW010000241.1:0-7808 GCA_036390955.1 Arthrobacter sp. | reverse complement strand
AAATTCCGCCATGCCTACAAATCTAGTGGTTCAGCCGGGATAACTCACATTCACGCCGTCCTCATCCACCACTTGCCCGCGGCCCGGGCCCAGCCCCACGCGGCGTGGCACCGGGGCTGGGCGGTGCAGATCCGTGCCCCTTCAGGCGGCCGCCCCTTTCAGCTCGCCCGTCTCCTCATCGAACTCCTCCACCTCGCCACTGATGTCATCGACGAAGACATTGTGGGCTGCGGGCTCGTCGCCGTCGTTGTCGTCGGGCTCCTCGTAGGGCGGGTCGTCCCCCTGGCTACCGTCGCGGTTTCCCTCAGGGAAGTCTGCTTCCGGGCCGTTTGGACTGGCCGCGGCCTGCGGGCCGTTGCCGGCGGTGCGGATGTAATTGGCGGAACCCCACGTGAGGTCGTGGCCGACGGACTCGGCGTCGATTTCAGCCGAGTGATAGATCCGGCCCTCATGTTCCCAGCTCCTCAGCTTAAGCCGCCCCACGACGATGACCTTCTGGCCCTTCTTGATGCTGCAGCCGATGTTTCCGGCCAGTTGCCGGTACCCCTGAACCGTGAACCAGTTGGTGTCCCCGTCAATCCAGGCGTTCGTGGCGCGGTCGAACCGCCGTGGGTTGGACCCCAGCCGAAAGTTCGCCGTCGCCACGCCGCCCGGCGTCGTCGAGCTCTTGGGCTCCGTGGCCACGAAGCCACGGACCGTGATGTTGTCACTCATGCTCATGTCCTGTCTCGAAATGTCGTGCCCTAGCAGGCTCTTTCAGCTTCGCGCCCGTGACCACCCTCCGCGAGGGGCCGGACGCGCCATGTGGATAACCCGGCCTCTGCCGCCGGGGCAGGGGTCGTCCCTGACGGGGCAGGCGGGTGTCAGAGCGGCCCGGTGTTGCAGAGCGGCCGGGTGTTTCGGGGCGGCCCGGTGTTTCAGAGCGGCCCGGTGTTGCTGACGGCGGACACCCGCAGGGCAATGTAAACTTTTTGAGGCGTCCCCCGGCAGTTGCCGGGCTGGTGCGCCGACGTGCCCCAGTAGCTCAGGGGATAGAGCAGCGGCCTTCTAATCCGCCGGTCGGGGGTTCGATTCCCTCCTGGGGCACACAGTGCGGCTCCGGCCTGCGGAACCTACCGCGGGCCGGAGCCGCGACCAGGGCCGCGCTCGGGCAACGGGGCTAGATCCACTTGTTGCGCTTGAAGGTCCAGTACAGCACCAGCCCCATGCCGACCATCAGGCCGAGCGCCATCGGGTAGCCGAGGGCCCAGTCCAGCTCCGGCATGCTGCGGAAATTCATCCCATAGATCGTGCCGATCAGCGTCGGCGCGAACAGGATGGCCGCCCACGCGGAGATCCGTTTGACCTGCTCGTTCTGGGCGTAGCTCGACTCCGTCAGCAAGCGCATTTCGTCGTTCTGACGCTGGGCGACCAGGGCCGTGTTGACGGCGAGCGCATTTTGCAGCAGGGCGCGGAAGGCCGCGATCCGTTCACTGAGCCGCAGCACATGGTCCAGGACGTCCCGGTAGTGGTCCTGCAACTCGGGACGGGGCCGATGGTCCGGCGCCTCAGCCATCAGTGACTGCAGGATCAGGTTCAGGGGCGCCGTGGCCCGCTGGAACATGATGACCTGGCGGGAGAGTTCGTAGATCCGCCGGGACACGCCCGGGTCCGCGGCAAAGAGATCGTCCTCGATTTCATCGACGTCGTTTTCCAGGCCGGCAGCAACCGGCTCGTACTCATCGACGACCTGGTCCAGGATGGCGTAGAGCACGGCGTCGGGACCGAGGGCCAGGAACTCCGGCTGGGATTCCATCCGGCGCCGCACCCGGGCCAGATCCGGCGATTCGGCCCGGCGGACCGTGACCACGAAGTCTGCCCCGCGGAAGACATGGATCTCGCCGAATTCCACCTTCTCCTGGTCATCCAGGTACCGTGCCGGGCGCAGGACCAGGAAGACCGTTTCGCCGTAGTGCTCCAGCTTGGCCCGCTGATGGCCGGCCAGCGCATCCTCGACGGCCAGATGGTTGAGATCGAATTCCAGGGCCACGGACCGCAGTTCTTCCGGATCCGGCCGGTACAGCCCGATCCAGGCCATGCCCTGGCGCTGCCGCAGGATGAAATACGTCTCGTCGAGGCTCTCCGGGTCTGCGGTCCGGTAACCGTCCACGTACACCGCGTTGTCGACAATGCTCACGGCTGCGCCTCCTCCACCTGGCATCCCTTGGCTGCGACGCTATACCGTCCTCCGCCCCGTGCCAACAGCCCCCGCTTTCCAGGAGCCCCCGGCCGGGTCGCCGGAGCAGCCGCCCGCTAATGAGCGTTCCTGACGGACCGGCAGGCCATATCATCGGCAGAGTGCGGTTCGCCTGAACCGCCCGCGAAACAGGGCCGCACCCGCGGCCCGGACGTTGCTGCAGCGCGACCCTTCCGGATGCCACCGCCAGCCATCAGCACACTTAGTATTGAGTGACAGGCAGGACATTGCAGGGAAAGCCTGCGTTCCCTGCCAGCAACCGAAAGGTACGGCCGCCATGACCCAGACACCCCGCGAATACGATCCCAACAGCCCCCTCAGCCCCCACGGCTCTAACGGCCCCAGCACCCGCCACGATGTGCCCGCCCAGCCGCCGGGGGCGGCTGACGGCCCATCCGGATACACCGCGGAGGGCTACACCACCGGGGCCCCGGCGGGCAGCACCGACCTCGTTGCCGGGGCTTCGGCTGCTGCAGCGCCGGCACCGATCGGGGAGACTCCCCGCGCCCAGGCGCCCGAAACACCGGCGCCTGCACCGGAACCACGCCAGGTGACCCGCGCCGGGATGGTCTGGGCCGCAGTTGCCTGCGCGCTGGTGGTGCTGATCCTGCTCATCGCCTTCATCCTGCAGAACCAGGAATACGTGCAGGTGAAGTTCTTTGGCCTCCAAGGCTCCGTACCGCTGGGCATTGCCCTGTTCATCGCGGCCGTCGGCGGCGGAGTGCTCGTCGCCATCGCCGGAGCCGCCCGCATCATCCAGTTGCGGGTCGCCGCGCACCGCCAGCGCGTCAGCCGCCAGGACAGCAAAAGTACCCGCACGCGCTGACGCCGGCGGGCGCTAACCTCGGGCCATGGGTAATGCAGAACCCCGTCGGCCGGCAGCCGTCACCACGGCGGCGGCGGACTGGCCCGACGTCGAGCGTCTCTTCGGCGTCCGCGGCGAGCCGTCGCGGTGCTGGTGCCGGTTCTTCGCCCTGACCGGGGCAGAATGGTCCGCGTCGACGCCGGAGCAGCGCAAAGGCCAGCTGAGGGAGAAGTTCGACGGCGGCGCCCCGGCTCCGGGAGTCCTGGCCTTCCGCGACGGGAATCCGGTGGGCTGGTGCGCCGTCGAACCCCGCGGGTGCTATCCGAGGATCCTGCGGTCGAAGGTGCTGGCAGCGGCCGGCCCTGAAGTGGCCGGAAATCCCGGCGGTCAACAGCTGTGGTCCGTGACGTGTTTTGTGGTCTCCCCCGGCGAACGCCGGACCGGAGTGGCGCGGGCGCTGCTGGCGGCAGCCGTCGACCACGCTTTCGCCCACGGCGCCGACCTCGTGGAGGGTTACCCCGTCGATTCCCCGCAACGGCCCAAGGCGGGACCGGCCGATCTCTATCACGGCACCCTGGGTTTGTTCCGGGCGGCCGGCTTTGACGTCGTCAGCGACGCAGTGCCGGGACGCGCCGTCGTCCGCCTGGCGGCACCCCCGCCCGGCGCCGCACACCGGCCCTAAGGCAGGGTCAGGATGACCGGCCCGTCCTTCGTAATGGCCACGGTGTGCTCGCTGTGGGCCGCACGGCGGCCGTTGGACGAACGGAGGGTCCATTCGTCGTCGTCGTGGAAGTAGTCGTCCTTGCCGCCCAGGATCAGCATCGGCTCGATCGCGATGACCAGCCCCTCGGTCAGCTTGATCCCGCGGCCGGGCCGGCCGTCGTTGGGGACGTGCGGCTCGGCGTGCATGGTTTTGCCGATCCCGTGGCCGCCGTGGTCCGCCAGCAGCCCGTAGCCGGCGCGGCGGGATGCCCCGCCGATCGCGTAGCCGAGGTCCCCCATCTTGTTCCCGATGCGGGCGGCCTCGATGCCGCGGGCCAGGGCAGCGTCGGTAGCATCGATGAGGGCCTGGTCCGCCGGGTCGGCCGTGCCGACGATAAAGCTGACCGCCGCGTCGCCGCACCACCCGTCGAGGAACGCCCCGCAGTCCACGCTGAGCAGGTCCCCGTCCTGGAGCCGGTAGTCGTTGGGGATGCCGTGCACCACGGCGTCGTTCACGGACGTGCAGATCACCCCGGGAAACGGCACTGAGGCCCACCGCGGTTTGTAGTTCAGGAAGGCCGGCGTCGCCCCGGCGTCGGCAATCGTCGCCGCGGCCAGCGAATCCAGTTCCTTCAGGGACACGCCGACGGCGGCCGCGGCCCGGACGCGTTCCAACGTGTTGGCCACCACCCGGCCGGCTTCGCGCATCAGGGCAATCTCGGCGGGGCTCTTGATCATCGACATGCCTTCAACTCTAGGGCCGGACGGCGCGTGGCTAAAGTTGCCTCATGGCCAACGCTGAACTGATCTCCGCGATCCGGTCACAGCTGCGGGCTGCGGCCGATCCCGCCCGGGCAGCCGGAGCGCAGGCCTACCTGAAGTCCGAGATGCCCTCGCTGGGCGTCCGGGTTCCGGAGGTCCGGAGGATCGTCAACGCCGCCGCCAGGGAACTGCCGCCCGGTTCCCTCCCGGAACTGCAGTCCACCGTGCTGGAGCTCTGGCGGGGCGCACACTGGCGGGAGGAACGCTACGCGGCCATCGACCTCACCGGCCTGAGGCTGGCCACCGGCGAGATCGGCATGCTGCCGATCTACGAGGAAATCATCCGCAGCGGCGCCTGGTGGGACCTGGTGGACGGGGTGTCGCACCGGCTGTGCGACCTGCTGCAGACGCACCGGGAGGACATGTCCCGCGTTCTCCGCCGCTGGAGCACGGACCCGGACTTCTGGATCCGGAGGGCCGCCATTACGGCCCAGCTGGGCGCCAAATCCGCGACGGATCCTGCCCTGCTCGCAGCCGTGATCGAACCCAACCTGGCCGACCGGGAGTTCTTCATCCGGAAGGCGATCGGCTGGGCGCTGCGGGACTACGCCGCCACGGATCCGGACTGGGTCCGGAACTTCGCGGCGCGGCAGGGCGGGGCGCTGAGCCCGCTCTCGCGCCGGGAGGCCCTGCGGAAACTCAGATGACCGGGCGGGTGGTGACCGGTTCCTCGGACTTGCTGAAGAGCAGCTTGGTCTTGGGGTCCAGGAAGATCAGGTACAGGGCGAACAGCAGGGCGATGATCGCGGCGGCGTTGCGGGCCAGGGCCAGGGCCAGGCCGAGATCTGCCGTCTGCAGGTAGGGGAACACTTCGAGCTGGTCCGAGATCGCGTACACCATGAAGAACGACACGATGAAGTACAGGGCCTTGACCTGCCAGTCGTCACGGATGCCGGTGACGGCGAAGAGCGGGATGAGCCAGACGACGTACCAGGACTGGATCATCGGGGCCAACACGACGACGGCGGCGAAGGCCAGGGTCAGGCGGCGGATCAGCCGGTCATAGTCGCCGCGGAAGATCTGCCAGGCGATGATGCCGAGCGCCAGCAGCTTCCCGGCGTCGTACACCCACTTCGCCAGCCCCCAGCCGTCGAGCCCGAATGCGTTGAAGATGGACGCGACCACGAGGCCCAGCAACCCGACCGGGGCGTACCAGATCCAGATGCTGCCCGGGGCGGAGAGTCCGTTGATCCAGCCGAAGCCGAAGCCGTTGACCATGCTCATGGCGTACAGCAGGGCCAGGCTGATGCCGGCAGTGAGCCCCCAGAACACGAACTTCCGCGGCCAGCTGGCGTTCTTCCCTGCCCAAAGCAGGCCAATGAACGGCAGGAACACGATCGTGATGGGCTTGACCGAGATGGACAGTGTCACGAGGACCAGGCCGAGGATGACCCGCCGGGTGGCGCAGTAGTACAGCCCGGCCAGGGCCAGGCCGATCATGAGGGCGTCGTTGTGGACGCTGGCGATGAAGTTGGTGAGGAAGAGCGGGTTGGCGGCGGTCAGCCACAGGGCCCGGTGCGGGTTGACGCCGTGCAGTTCGGCGAGCTTCGGCACGTAGATGATGCACAGCACGATCCCGGCGAGCGCGGCGAGGCGGAACAGCATGATGCTGGCTTCCGGGTGCACGTTCGTGGACCAGACAACAAACTGTTCGATCCAGAGGAAGAGCTGGCCGTAGGGCACCGGCGCCTCGGTCCACATCTTGTCCGCCCCCAGCTGGAAATAATTCGACAGCGCGGAGATGCCGTTCTCGTAGGGGTTGAAGCCCTCCACCATCAGGCGGCCCTGCCCGATATAGGCGTACACGTCGCGGCTGAACAGGGGAACGGAGAACATCAGCGGCAGCCCCCACAGGGCGACGGCCTGAAGCGTGGCCGTGCGGGCCTCGGTTCCCCAGACCCGCACGCGCTGCCCCAGCCTGAGCCAGGCGCGGACGAGGAGCATGCCGCCGACGGCCAGCAGCACGATGCACAGGGCGACGCCGACCGCTTCGGTGCGCATCCAGATGAACAGCGGAACGCGGCGGAGCTCGGAAACCGGCGCAAGCCAGCCCACCCCAAGCGAACCGAACGCCATAAACAGAGAGCCGACGAATCCCGCGAGCAGCGGTGAGCGGGCATTGTCCACTTCAGCAACAGCTGCCGTCGGGGACGTGCCGGCAGCCGTTTTCCCCGCCGCAGGCACAGGCACCGTCATCTCAGGATCGTCCAATCTGTTGTGGGGCTCTTCTGCACCCTCAGCCGGCCGTGGGAACCGGCCCGGGGCACGCCGCGATGACGAAAAATATCGACGCCCGCGTACCCGAAATCCTAGCACCGGACCGCCCGGCGGCAACGAAACGGTAGGCTGGGCGCGTGCCTATATCTAATGAACGCATCGTCTGGATCGACTGCGAAATGACCGGCCTGGACACGATCAACGACGCCCTCATCGAGGTGGCCGCGCTGGTGACGGACTCGGAGCTCAATATCCTTGGCGACGGCGTGGACGTCGTCATCAAACCCGATGACGCGGCCCTGGCGCAGATGAACGACTTCGTCCGCGACATGCACACCCGCTCGGGCCTCCTGGCTGAACTCCCCCACGGCAAGACCATGGCGGAGGCCCAATCAATCGTCCTGGACTACATCAGGAAGTGGGTGCCGGACCCCAAGAAGGCCCCGCTGGGCGGCAACTCGGTGGGAACGGACCGGGTCTTCCTGGTCCGCGACATGCCCGAACTGGTGGAGCACCTGCACTACCGGGTTATCGATGTGAGCACCATCAAGGAACTCTCCCGGCGCTGGTACGCACGGGCCTACTTCCAGTCCCCCGCGAAGCTCGGCGGCCACCGCGCCCTCGGCGACATCCAGGATTCCATCGATGAGTTGCGCTACTACCGCGAGGCCGTGTTCGTCCCCGCGCCGGGGCCGGACAGCGCCACAGCTCAGCGGATCGCCAGGAAGGTCATGGGAACGGCGGACGAACCGGCCCCCGCCGAGGCGACCGCCGATGCCCCTGCCGTCACGCCGGGGACGTAACCCGCGGAGGGGCCGCCCGTTAGTAATCTGCGCCACGTTTCAGGAAAATTTTGGCGAAATGCCGAAAAGTGGCAAAAGCAGCCCCTAAGAGCAGGTAAGCTATTTGTCGTTGCCTTTTCAGCCAGCCGGTCCGCCGGAGGGCATGGCGGGGCACATGGTGGGCGTAGCTCAGTTGGCAGAGCGCCTGGTTGTGGTCCAGGAGGTCGCGGGTTCAACCCCCGTC
>DASWAW010000240.1:0-3555 GCA_036390955.1 Arthrobacter sp. | reverse complement strand
CGATGCGTGAGAGGTTCTCGGTCAGGAAGACTTCGAAGAAGCCCAGCTGTTGGTACCAGAGGACGTCCGTCCAGACATTGGCGAAGAAGATGAAGCCGACCACGATCAACGCCACAACAATCAACGTCGGCGTCAGTGCGCCTCGTCGTTGCTGGGGTCTTCCGGGTGGGACTGTGCTGGCTGGACGGGACAAACTCGGTACCTCATAGCTGGTCGACAGTTACTGGTTTTTAGTTATCGGTGCGGACGCTTCGTTGCCGGAACTCAGTTGCTGCCTTGAAGCGGCCATCGGCCCCACCCCCGCTGGGCGGCAAAGCCGTCATAGGTGCCACGAGTGGCGGCGAATCTTAGTTCCGCGGCCAGTCTAGTTGCTGGAACAAACCGGAAGCCCCGATGTGTCGGCCCCCGACGCGGCAAGCTCCACCGCTTTCCGTGCATCGGCCAGATTCTCCACCCGAACCACCTGCAATCCCTCCGGGATGTGTCCGACGACGTCGTCGCAGTTGGCGGCCGGGGCAAGGAAGAGCGTGGCGCCGCCGGCGCGGGCGCCGTGCATCTTCTGGCCGATGCCGCCAATCGGGCCGACAGCGCCGTCCGGAGTGATGGTCCCGGTCCCGGCGACGTGCTTGCCGCCGGTCAGGTCGCCGGGGGTGACGGTGTCCACGATGCCCAGGGCAAACATCATCCCGGCACTGGGACCGCCAACCTTGTCGAGGGAAATTTTGACGTCGAAGGGGAACTTGAACTGATACTGCAGCATGACCCCGAGGATGAACCGCCCGGCTGAGGTCTTCGACGGCGTGATGCTTGCGGTTACGCTGCTGCCGCCGCGGTCGACCACAACCTCCACCGGGGCACCGTTGCCGGCCGCCAGTTCGGCCTGCACGACACTCAGTGCGGTCGCCGGCTTGCCGTTGACCGACACCAGCACGTCGTTTTCCTGGAGTTTGCCGGCGGACGCGGAGCCATCCGGGACACCCGCGATCTGCATTTTCTGCTCGAACGGGATGCCCAGCTCCTTGAGGGCAGCGGCCACGGCGTTCTCCTGCGAGGTCGTCATCGCGACGGCGCTCTCCTGCTGGGACTGTTCCTTCGTCACCCCGGTGGGGAAGATGAGTTCCTCCGGGTAGACGGCCTTGGCGCCGCTGAGCCAGGCCGAGAACGCCTCGACAACCGTCACCGGCCCGTTGGGGCCGCCGTCGACGTAAACGGTGGTGAGATCCAGGTTGCCTTTCGCGGGAAACGCCTCGTGCCCGGTGACGCTGATGACCGGCTTTCCGTTGTCCGTGCCGAGGGTGTTGAAGGTCGGACCGGGTGATTCCACAACGTACGGGACCGGCAGGCTCAGTGCGGTGATCCCCAGCGCCAGTGCGAGCAGCCCCGACACCAGCATGGCCGATGACCGGTTGTCCCGTTTCCGCCCGGACCGAGGCCCGGCGAGGAGGGACCGTCGGCCCCGGAACGGGCTGGCCGCGGGCTCACCGGCGGGCTGTTCGCCCTGCGTAATCGTCAATGAAGGACCTCTCCGTGCCGGCGCCCGGGGACCCGGCGGACCCCCTGATCAGCGCACCGCATCCGCAGCCTCCGCCGCGGCTGCCGCCTGCAAATATTCCAGTTTCTAACACTACGCGCTCAGCTGCTGGCTGGGCTCTTTGCCTACAGCGAACGTGGCGGGGTTTCAGCAGACAGCCCGCTGGCCGCGGGGTACCGTGAACGTGAGAAGCAGCCACACCGACGATCGGCGGGATCATGACCTCCAACCCACTTAATCCGTCCAATGGCGACGAGGAACCCAAGGATCCGCTGGCTGAAATGCTGAAGAACCTGATGGGCGGCCAGGGCATGGGGAACATCGACCCTGCGGAACTGGCGAAGGCCGCGGGACTGCCGGACGATCCGAACCTCCTCGCGCAGATGTTCTCACAGGTCCAGGCCATGATGAGCGCTTCCTCCGAGGGCCCCGTCAACTGGCAGCTGGCGCACGAGAACGCCCGGCGCGTGGCCGCGAGCGGCTCCGACCCCTCCGTCACGGCGCAGCAGTCACGCGAGGTCGACGAGGCCCTGCGTCTGGCCGAACTCTGGCTTGACCAGGTCACCGGACTCCCGGCCACCGGACTGATCGGCCGGGCATGGTCCCGGGCCGAGTGGGTTGAAGAAACGCTCGGCACCTGGAAACGCCTCACGGAACCGGTGGCCAACAGCATCGCCAATGCGCTGTCCGCTGCAATGACCGAGCAGATGCCCGAGGAAATGAAGACCATGATGGGCGGCGCGTCCTCCATGCTGCAGAACATGGGCGGCGCGATCTTCGGCATGCAGCTGGGCCAGGCCATCGGTGCCCTGTCAGCCGAGGTGGTCAGCTCCACGGACATCGGTGTCCCGCTTGCCGACCTCGAAATGGCCCTCCTGCCCTCCAACGTCGCGAAGTTCGGCGAAGGCCTCAGCCTGCCGGAAAACGACATCCGGCTGTTCCTGGCCGTCCGCGAGGCAGCCCACGCCCGGCTGTTCGTCCAGGTTCCCTGGTTGCGCGGGCACCTGCTCGGCGCGATCGAGGCGTACGCCCGCGGCATCCACATCGACACCTCAAAAATCGAGGAGCTCGCCCGCGAACTGGATCCGAGCAACCCGGAAGGCATCCAGGAGGCCCTGTCGCAGGGGGTCTTCATGCCGCAGCGCACCCCCGCCCAGGACCAGGCGCTGGAAAAGCTGGAGACCGCCCTCGCGCTCGTGGAAGGCTGGGTCGATGAACTGAGCTGGGCCGCCACCGAGAAGCTCCTGCCCTCGGCCGCGGCGCTGCGAGAGACCGTCCGGCGCCGCCGCGCCACCGGAGGTCCGGCCGAACACGCCTTCTCCTCCCTCGTGGGGCTGGAACTGCGGCCTCGCCGGCTCCGGGAAGCCGCCGCATTGTGGGCGCTGCTCAAGGACGAACGCGGCACGGACGGACGCGACGCGATCTGGCAGCACCCTGATCTGCTGCCCACCGCGGAAGATCTCGAGGACCCGCAAGGTTTCAGCGAACGCCGCAGGCTGGCCGAGGCCAGCGACTCCGAGGTTGACGACGCCCTGCAGAAGCTGCTGAGTGGCGGCTTTGACGAGCCCGGGGATGCACCGGCGGCCGGGGAGGACTCGGGCGAATCCGGGGAAGGCAGCGGTAAGCCGGGCGAAGACACCGGTGAATCAGTGGAGGGATCCGGCGAGAACAATGGCGGGACCGGGACGGACGACGCCCCCGGTAAAGGCGAGAACCCCAAGTCCTAGCTGATCGGCTGGCCCCGGCCGGAACTTTGGTTCCGGCCGGGGCTTTTCCGTGCCGGCGCCCCGGGGCGCCGGCACTCATGGCTGCGCGAGCGGGACAGCGCCGGCGGGCACCCGGGACGGCGCCAGCGGGAGCGGGGTCCTCAGACCGTCAGAGTATCTGCCCCGCCGGCGTCCACGTCGTCATCGTCGCCCGGCGTGAGGCCGCGGGACGTGGCGAAGGAAACGCCCTCAAGGAAGGCTTTGGCCCGCGCGGTGTCCGGGTAGGCCTCGAGCAGCCGCCAGAACGCGGCGTTGTGG
>DASWAW010000239.1:0-2693 GCA_036390955.1 Arthrobacter sp. | reverse complement strand
CACCGGCGAGCGGCTCTACAGCCGGCAGGAATTCCTGCCCGCGCTGCAGGCCGGCATCGCCGTGGCCCAGCCGGACCTCTCCCACGCCGGCGGCATCACCGAGGTCCGCAAGATCGCCTCGCTCGCCGAAATCTACGAGGTTCAGCTGGCCCCGCACTGCCCGCTGGGGCCGCTGGCCCTGGCCGCCTGCCTGCAGGTGGGCTTCGCGACGCCGAATTTCCTGATCCAGGAGCAAAGCATCGGCATCCACTACAACCAGGGCGCCGAAGTCCTGGACTACGTGATGGACAAGTCCCCGCTGAAGTTCGTGGACGGCCACATCGAACGCCTGACCGGCCCGGGTCTCGGCATCGAAATCGACGAAGCCGTGGTCCGCGCCGCGGACAAACGCGGCCACGCCTGGCGCGGGCCCGTCTGGCGGCACCCCGACGGATCCTTCGCAGAATGGTGAACCACATGACCGACGCCCTGAACACACACCTGACGCCGGAGGTCCTGCTGGCCGGAATCCGGGAGACCCGGCTGGTCGCCATCGTGCGCGGCACGGACGGCGCCGCCGCCGCGAGGGCTGCCCTCGTGGCCATGGAGGAGGGCTTCCGCTACGTCGAAATCGCGCTGACCACACCGCACGCCCTCGAAGCGATCCGCCAGGTCCGCGCGGCCGCGCCGGACGGATGCTTCGTCGGGGCCGGCACCGTGCTGACCGCCGAGGACGTCGAGCATGTGGCTGAGGCCGGCGGCCAGTTCATGGTGACACCGGCGCTGGCCCAGTCGATCGAGGCCTCCGCCGCCGCCGGAATTCCGGTGCTGGCCGGGGCGCTGACGCCCACCGAGGCCTACGAGGCGATGACCCGCGGCGCCACCGCCGTCAAGCTTTTCCCCGCCTCCATCGGCGGACCGGGCTACCTCAAGGCGCTGCGCGATCCGTTCCCCGGGATTCCCTTCATCGCCGTCGGCGGCGTGGGCCTCAACGAGGCGACAGGCTACTGGCAGGCGGGCGCCGTCGCCGTCGGCCTCGGCGGACCACTCTTCGGGGACGCCGGCTCGGGCGGCGACCTGGCCCCGGTGCGGGAGCGCGCCCGCGGGTTCGTGGCCCTCGCCGCCGAATACGACCGCCGGCTCGCCGCGGAGAGCCTGCGGTGATTCCCGGACCTGTGCTTCCCGTCCCGGGGATTCCGGAGCTCCTGACCCTCGGCGAATCCATGGTCTCGATGCGCTCCGCCGGGCCGCTGTCCGCCGGCGGCTCCCTGTCCATGCATGTGGCCGGGGCGGAGTCGAACGTGGCCGTCGGCGTCGCACGGCTCGGCCACCGGGTGGGCTGGGCCGGCGTCGTCGGCGCGGACCCGCACGGCGAATTCATCCTGCGGCAGCTCCGCGGCGAGGGCATCGCCGTGCAGCACCGCGAGGACGCCGGCCGCAGCACCGGGGTGATGTTCCTCGAGCAGCGCACCGCCGACGTCACGCGCGCCTTCTATTACCGCGCCGGCTCGGCCGGCTCCACCCTGGACCGGGACGACGTCGACCGGGCCTTCCGGAACGGCGCCCGGGTCCTGCACCTCACCGGGATCACCGCAGCCCTCAGCCCGGAGGCGCGGCGGGCCGTGGAGTACGCGGCCGCCCGCGCCGCCGGCGAAGGCCTGGACGTTTCCCTTGACGTGAACTACCGCAGCAAGCTCTGGTCCCGGGACGAGGCGCGGGCCGTCCTCACCCCGCTGGCCCGGCACGCCAGCATCCTGATCGCCTCCGACGACGAACTCGGGCTGGTCGCCTCCGGCGGCGCTGCCGGCTCCGCGTCCGGTGCGGGGGAGCCCGACGACGCCGAAACGGCCATGGCCGCCGAACTTCTGGACCGCGGGGTCCGGGAGGTTGTGGTCAAGCGGGGCGCGGCCGGCGCCGGCGTCCACACCGCCGCAGGCCGCTGGGAAACGCCCGCCGTGCCCGTCACCAGCATCGACACCGTGGGCGCCGGCGATGCCTTCACCGCCGGCTACCTCTCCGCCCTGCTCGACGGCGAGGACGTGGCCTGCCGCCTGCAGCGCGGCGCCCTCGCGGGGGCCTTCGCCGTCAGCACCGCCGGCGACTGGGAAGGCCTGCCCCGCCGGGACGAGCTCGCACTTCTCGGGGCCACGCCCAGCGGAACCACCCAACGCTAGGACCCCCGTCCGGCCGCCTCCGGCCGAACCTCGACCGAATTTAGACCACCACAGAAAGTCTGGACCTGCTGTGAAAATCATTGCCGCTGAAGTCTTCGTGACCAGCCCTTCGCGTAATTTTGTGACCCTGCGGATTACCACCGAGGACGGGGTGACCGGGATCGGGGATGCGACCCTGAACGGGCGTGAGCTCGCGGTGGCGGCGTATTTGAAGGAGCACGTTGCGCAGTTGCTGATCGGGAAGGATCCGCACCGGATCGAGGACACGTGGCAGTTCCTGTACCGGTCCTCGTACTGGCGGCGGGGTCCGGTGACGATGGCCGCGATCGCCGCGGTGGACATGGCGTTGTGGGACATCAAGGGCAAGATGGCCGGGATGCCGGTGTACCAGCTGCTCGGTGGGGCGTCCCGGAACGGGCTGCGCGCGTACGGGCATGCCTCGGGCGCGGACCTGGAGTCGTTGTTCGATTCGGTCCGGGAGCACCTGGAGCTCGGGTACAAGTCGGTGCGGATCCAGACCGCGGTGCCGGGGATCAAGGC
>DASWAW010000238.1:0-2432 GCA_036390955.1 Arthrobacter sp. | reverse complement strand
ATGGAGAAGAACAGCACGGCGCCAACAACCGCGAGGCCGACGGCGATCCGGTACAGGTTCTTCCGGTCCTGCTCGCTCATGTAGCGCTCCTCCACCACGAACTTGTCGTGGAAGACCCGCCACCGGCCGGGTGAGCTCTCTGATTTTTCCTGCGCCATTTCCCGCATCCGCCTCTGCACCATGTGTGGATATCTACTTCGTGAAGAATATCCCGGTTCCGGTTCCGCCGGTGTCCGGAGTTGCCCGGCGACCGGCGCCCCCGGTCCCGGTCCCCGCCCCGGTCCCGGTCCCCGCCCCGGAACCGGTCCCGCCCCCGGTAGCCTGAAGCAATGGGTGTCATGAATGAACTGATCAACCCGCGTGTCGTCAGCACGCTGGAGCGGATCCTGGCCGCGGCCTCCCCGGGCAGCGACTTTCCCCACCTGGCGGGGACGGCAGGACAACTCGCGGACCTGGGCCTGCGGGAACGCACGGACCTCCTGAGCCGTGCCCTGCTGGCTGATCTGCCGGGGAATTACGCCGGTACCGCGGCCATCTTCCGCCGGTCACTGAGCGACCCGGACTTCACCGGCTGGATGATCTGGCCCGTGACCGAGACGGCGGCCACGCTCGCCCTGGCTTCGCCGGAGCCGTCCGACGTCGAGGACTGCTTGTCGCTGCTGGCTGAACTGACGCCGCGGCTCACCGCTGAGTTTGCGATCCGCCGGATCCTCGCGGCCGACCTGGACCGGGCACTGGCCGTCATCCAGGGCTGGACCTCGCACCCGGATTGGCATGTCCGCCGGCTTGCCAGCGAGGGCACCCGGGCCTACCTGCCGTGGGCGGTCCGCGTCCCCGAGATCACCAACCGGCCCGAAGCCACCCTGCCGATCCTCGACGCCCTCTACCGGGACCCGGTGGAAGACGTCCGGCGCTCCGTGGCCAACCACCTCAACGATCTGGCCCGGCACGCCCCGGACGCGGTGGTGGCCACGGCCGCCAGATGGATGGCCGCTCCGGACGAGAACACCCCAAAGGTCGTCCGGCACGGGTTGCGGACCCTCCTCAAGAAGGCCCATCCCGGCGCGCTGGAGCTGCTGGGGTTCCCGCCGGCGTCGCTGGCCGTGACGCCTCCCCGGCTGGACCGCTCCGTCGTCGAGCTTCCCGGCGAGCTCGCCTTCGACTTCGAGGTCACCAATAGCGGCCCCGCGGAGGCGCGGCTCGCCGTCGACTACGTGGTGCACTATGCGAAGTCCAACGGCACCCTCGCGGAGAAGGTTTTCAAGCTCGGAACTTCCGTCCTCGGGCCCGGCGAGTCCAGGACGTTTTCAAAGCGCCATGCTTTCCGCCAGATGACCACGAGGCGCCATCATCCGGGGGCGCATGTACTGGAACTGCAGGTCAACGGCGTGCGGTACGCGCCGACCGAATTCCTGGTCCGGACCGACGCCGATGACGCCGCTCGCGCTGATTTGACGGGCCGATAAATATGACGTTATTGTCGCTTCAATCATTGGGGCCGATGAAATAACCCAAGAAGGAACAGTGCGATGACGACAGTAACCGAGTGCATTGAGATCCAGGTCGATAGCCGCCAGGTCCTGGACGAACGGCTCGACGACGCCGTACGCGGACTCCAGCAGATCGCTATGGAGACCGGAACGCAGGGCATCCTGCTCACCCGGCACAAGGCGGGCCACTACACGGCGGCGCTGTCCGACCAGGTCCCCTTCGGCATGACGCGGGAACTCATTAACTGAGCCTGACGGTGCCTTGAGCGCTGGTTTTCAGCGCACAAAGCCAGGTCCCGGGCGGCGGAGCTTCGACTCCCGCCCGGGACCTTTTTTTGCGTTTGACCTGTTGTCAGGAAGTGACTGTCAGGCGGTGCCCGTCAGACAGGCCCGTCAGACTGTGCGTCACCAGTCGTGGACCGTTCCGTCGACGAGGCGGTTGTAGGGCAGGTAGGCCTGCTGGTAGGGGTAGGCCGCGGCGGCTTCCTCGTTGAATTCCACGCCGATGCCGGGCGCCTCCCCCGGGTGCAGGTAGCCGTCCACGAACGTCATCGACTGCTCGAACACCTCATTGGTCGCGTCCGAGTGCTGCATGTATTCCTGGATCCCGAAGTTATGGATCGCCAGGCCCACATGCAGCTGCGCGGCGAACCCGACCGGGGAAATATCCGTCGGCCCGTGGAAACCGGACTTGATCTGATACTGTGCGGCGAAATCCATCACCTTCTTCAACGGCGAAATCCCGCCGAAGTGCGTCGATGCCGCCCGGACATAATCGATCAGCTGTTCCTTGATCAGCGTCTGGAAATCAAAGACCGTATTGAAGACCTCCCCGATCGCCAGCGGCGTCGTGGTGTGCTGCCGCACCAGGCGCAGCGCCTCCTGGTTCTCCGCCGGCGTGCAGTCCTCCAGCCAGAACAGGTCATACGGTTCCAGCGCCTT
>DASWAW010000237.1:0-10299 GCA_036390955.1 Arthrobacter sp. | reverse complement strand
GTCATCGCAGCGCCGAGCGCCCTGATGCCGCCCAGGGGTGAGCCGTAATCACGACTGAGTTCCGCGATTGCGTCCTGGTCCTCGCCGGCGAAGGCTTTGTCGATGGAAGATGCCAGGGAGCGCAGAGCTTCTATGTCCCTCGTGTCACTCGTCACCGGGGCAGAGAGAAGCGCTACAGCTGCCAATGCCGTCGCCGCAGCCGTGAGGCCCTCACCCTTCTTGGATGCCTCGTAGGCCTTCCCCCTGGAAGCGCTGACCACCGGGTCTGTCACTTCGCAGCGGAGCTGGTTGCGGTGGGTGCATGTGGGGTCATCCTGTGCCCTACACATAGCGGCTGTTCTCCTTGAAGTAGTCAGCAACTTCGGGCGGGCACTTCGTGACGATTGTCTGCCCGGGGTTCCAGGCGGCCAGGGATGCGATGGCTCCCAGCGGCGTCACTGCGTCACAGACCAGCTCGCAGCCGAAGAGCTCGACGACCAGTCCCTCATCAGCAGCCTTCTGGGCCGCCTTACGGGTTTTTCTCTTGCCGGACCAATGCCCGTTGCACCAGCCACCGACCACGCCGCTGGCTGCAGTGCCGACGGCCGGTCCTGTCTCATGCTTGGCGTTTCTTCCCATGGATCGCGCTCTCATTCCGTGTCGTTAAAGCCTGAGCGGCGCCGGGAATGCCCCGGCGCCGCGTGTGTCAGGGCCAGTGTGCCAGATTTCGATGTCCCCTACAACACTTCCGTTGCACCGCTCCTAGAAGTCAGCCCGCTTGCCGCCGCAGGTCACCAGGACGCCCAGCACGAAATTCTGCAACTCCGCGTCTGGAAGCCGGCCACCGATGCCGATGAAGCCGCCGTACTGACCTGCGAAGACAGCCTCCATGCCGGTAGAGAACACCTCTGTTGCCCCATGCAAATACCTGTTGCGCCCTGTGTACTTCTCTGTGAAGTGGTCCGGCCGAATGCTGACGGCCGGATCGTAGTAGTAGGGCTGCGCCTCCTCCAAAGTGCCGTCCGGCAGAGTGGTCCGGCGCGTCAAGAACATCACTTCCAAGGCCTCGACGTTTTCGATGACGCCTTCGAACCGGTGAGCCTGCTCGTGGACGGCAACCGGAACGAACTGGTCCATGCCGGCAACGACCGCGGGGTTTTCCGGTCCGACATTGATTTCCGAGACTTTCCGCATTTCGAATTCGGGATACCGCCAGTGCACCTCCCCCGTAGTTGGGTGGGTCCACTTCTCCCACGCCTCGCCACTGGTTGGTTTGCCGTCAGCGCCACGGTCCGTTGACTCCCCGGCTACCCACCAGGCTTCGCGCGCATAGATCTCCCGGCCGCGATCGCCAATCTCGCCTGTACCTATGTAGTCCCCCAGGGGGTCCGGCTCGAATGGCAGGTGCTCCGGCAGAGGCTGGCATTCCACCATCTTTCGGGTGGCTTCGGGGATCTCCAGCGTGCCACGGTAAAAACCGCCATTAGACGTGTCAGCAGTGGCCAAGATTTCCCGGCCCGAGCTGGAGATTGCAAGCCAGGCTGAGGGGTAATACTTCGATCCATCGTTGAGAGCCTTGACGATGACCGGGTCGCTCCCGGGAGCGAACACGTGCTCTCCGCCCATCGCCTGAATCTCGGACACAGCGGCAAGGCGCCCTGCGATAAGCCGGCGCATTTCCTCGGCAGTCTCCGCATCAATGCCGGCTTTCGCAAGCTTGTGGGCCTCCATTGATCCGTGGAACTCATCCAGGTGCGGGTAGGTCAGCTCCCCGTCCGCGTCCAGGACAGGGTCATGCGGTCCCGCGAGAGCAGCCTTTGCAGCTTCGTACCGCTCGAAGCTTTCGACTACGCGGCGGTCGTGCGCCGCCTTGATTTCCTGCACCGTGATGCCGGCGAGGTCTTCGGCACGCGCTTGGACAGTGGCACCGACCGCCGCCACTGCAAGGTCCAAGGACCCATAGGTATCCTCCAACTCGACAAGGGCGGCCGCCCCGTGAGCGGTGTCTTCTTTCGCCAGAGCGTCGCGGATCAGCTGTTGCAGCCGGGGTACATCGAGGGATGGCTGGGCCGGCAATGGCTCGGGCTCAGGGACCGCGGTCACCACCCGTTTAATGATCTTCACCGCATGATTACTGCGCGAGGCCCCTGCATTGCTGGCGGGGTCGGTGCAGCGCTGACGGGCGCGGTTACTCGCGGCGAACTCGGTGCAGCTACGGCACATTGGGCTCACCCCCTTCGGGGATGCATCCGCCGGCCCGCAAGGCGTCCCATACTTCCTTGGGAGCCTGCTGGATCAGCGCCCGTCCTGGACGGTAGGAGCAGAGCGCCGCGGCGATCCCCAGCGGGGTGTCATCTCCGCATTTCACCCAGGCACCGTAGAGCCGGTACTCGTAGCCGATCTCGATGTTGCGCCGGGCTTCATTGAGGATCTCCGGATCTCCGCGGAAGTGGTTGTCGCACCAGGCGCCGGCGAATCCGTCCGTCTCCACGGAGATCGTGGGACCGAGCTCGTATTTCTGCGGGGCGCCGGGCTTAGCCCCCGTCGTATTGGCGTCAGTGCTTTCCATGTGGAGTCTTTCTGTTCGTTAAATCGTCTGCGGCGTCGGGTTCCTATGTCCCTCGGGGCTCACCTTAACTGACTTTGAGATAGACGGCAATACGTGCTATGGTTGGTACAACGTAGGAACGGGCTGGACAAGGGAGAACCAATGAGCACCGAGACGATCGCCGCCGCCGATTACAACAACCCTGCCTTCGAGATAAAGCTGGCCGTCCTCACGGAACGCCACGGCTACACGGGATCCCAGGCCGTGTCCCTCCAAGGCAAGCCCATGACCCTGGCTGTCATCAGCGGCGGCGTCCTGCAGGTGGCAGAGGGCACCATTAGGAGTGTCTCCGGACGCTGGGCGATGTTCGTCCACAAGGGGGAACGCAGCGTCAGTGAAGCGATTCCCGTCTCGGACATCGTCGGACATATTGGCGGCTACAACCACACAGACACCCTGGCCGCCGGCGCCTTGGGCCTCTTGAACGCGATCACCATCGACCGTGTCCTCGACGACGCGGCTCCGGCCCTGGCTGCATAACGCCATGGAAATCCTCCAGTTCCCCGCCCGCAAGCACGCCCCCGCAGAGCTCACCAAAGCCCTGCTGGCCCTGCCGCGTCAGAGCAGCAAGGCACGCGCCGCCGCTTCATCCATCACGGAGCTGCTGCGCGATGCCTGTGAGGGGTACTGGGCGGACGGGTTCGCCCGGGCCGGCGGCGCCGAATCGGAGCAGCGCTTCAGGGCCATGCTGCCGCTGCTGGCCGCAGACCGCATCGAGCACTTGACGCAGCTCACCCTGCTGGCAGTCCGGGTCGAGATGAAGCACTGGGGAGATCCCGAGTACGTCTTCGCCGCCGACACCGCCGACGAGGTCCTGATCGACTTCGCCGCCTACACCGACACTGACGAGGACCGCCTGGAAGCAAGCCAGGATAACCGGAACCTCTGGGCGGACCTCGCCGACAACGCCACCGCAACCGCACTGGAAGAGAACGCAGCCGCGCTCTCCCAGGCAGCCTGACCGATTCCCACGCAGAGAAAGAGACGATCATGACCGAGACAAACCGCCAGACCAACACCACCCTCTGGGATTCCTGGACCGCTGAGAAGCAGCAGTGGCACCGCGAACGCCACGCGGGCGTCGTGAGGCAGTCAGCTGACCGGCTCGCCGAAGCGTACGGCACCCCGGTCGAGATCGTCCCTTCGGACGTCAAGGGCAGCACCGTCGTCTACAAGGTGCGCGTCGGCCGGTATGCGAAGGCCTTCACCATGGACACCATGGCGCCGACTGCGGAGCAGCGGGCCCTCCTTGACCTGCAGATCGGCAGCCTCCAGGCCGCCGGCGAGCTGCGCGCCATCCTCGATTTGCACGGCATCATCGACCACGAAGTGAAAAGGTAGGACCATGACCATGACCACCACCGACACCGCACCCACGGATCTGATCCCGCTGTCCGCCGGGGCCGTCGCCCTGGGCCTCGCGCCCGCTTCCGTCTATGTCCTCATGGCCAGGGGCACCTTCAAAGCGGTTCCGGTCTACTACACCGTCAATGCCGAGGGGAAGAAGCGATACGCCTTCGTCTCCCGAGCCGAGGTCCTGGCTGAGCTCCAGAGCCGGCCGCATCTCACGAAAGCCCAGTACGAGGCCATCGTGAAGGCACACCGGGAGGCGGACCGCGATGTAGCGTCCCACCAGACCTACGCCACCGTGGCTGAGATGTTTGCTGCCAAGGACTGGCTCACGGTCGATGAGGTGGCCCGCGCCCTGGACATCAATGTGCCCCAGGTGAGGGCGCGCGCCAAGAAGGGGACCCTGCCCTTCGAGCTCGTGGAGGATCCGGACGCACACCGCGGCGCCCGCCGGGCCAAAGCCCTGGACGTCGCCGCCTACCTGGTCACCCAGGAGCGGACCTGGCCAACTGCCGAGGAATTCGCCGCGGTGCCTGCCCTGGGCCTGGATGAGGTGAAGCTCGCCGTGGGCGACGACAGCCCGGCCGGCGCCGGCGACCCGGTCACGGAGGCCTTCCTGCGCTCCCGCGACACCATCACCACCGGGGACTTCGCCCTGATGCTGGGCATCACCCAGGACGGCTTGAAGCGGCGTATCGAGCGTGGCCACGTTCAGACGGTTGCTGTGGGGCCCGTTCGGACCCGTGAGGAAGCAGAAGCCATCACAGCTGTCACAGGCAAGAAGGTGCGAATCCTCAAGCGCATCAGCTCCGCCTACGCGGCGGATGTGCTGGCCGGGCGCGCAACGGCCTGACAACCACACCGGAGAAGCACCACGGAGGACCTGCCAATATGGCGGGTCCTCCTGCTTTTTGTGCGCCTGGCACGGGGGATCTATATCCCCCAAGAAAGGGTCAAGAGGGTGCCCGCAGGAGTGGACACGGATACGCATGCCATGCAATAATTGTTAAGTCAGGTAAGGAACACCAAGAAAGAGGCCCGAAATGACCGCAACGCTCGAACTCACTGTCCACCAGGTCGTCAACGTCACCGTCAAGGTCAACCTCACCAGCCATGATGGGGGCCACACCGACTACAGCAGGGACCTGGGCACGCTGAACATCCGCCAGGCGAACGCCCTGACGATCGAGCTGGACGCTGACTGCGGCACCGATACCCTGGCCGGCGTCGAAGGCTTCAACACTCTGACCTTCGGTCAGATCATCGCGGGAATGGCCGGCCTCGAGAGCTACGCCCCTGTCGATCTGGACGTCGCCTGGGTCTTCGACCAGCTTATGGACTTTGTCGGCGCGGGCTTCTCCCCGGAATCCACCGTGCACTTCGGCCTCCCCAAATAAGCCCCCTCCCCTGAGCGGCCGGATCCCGTCTTGATTGGTGCTTGACGGGCTGCGGCCGCTCCAACCCGCCCGGGGCGGGGTCCCGTCTTGATTGGTGCTTGACGGGCACCCGCCCCGGAGCCCTCCGGATACTCGCCCTGACAACTAAGGAACGCTAACAAGGGATGAACCGATGACCGAGAACACCATGACCGCCAACGACACCCGTACCGCAACCGTTGAAGTTAACCTCGTCGCAGAGGACGGCGTCCGTCTTCCTGAGAAGCGCACCCTGAACACGATCAGCATCCACCACGCCCGCGCCCTGACCCGCTTTCTGCACGAGGGCTGCCGCTACGCCGACGCCGACCAGATCCACGCCGAGGACTTCGGCCGGCTCACCTTCGGCGAACTGAACTACGCCGACCTGGGCCCCTGCAACCGGGCCGGCCTGGACGTGTCCGTCGGCTGGATCCTCGATGACCTGCTCGAGCTCCTGATGGACGAGGGCTGGGACCTCACAGAGTCCGACCTCCAGCTCGACATCCACTAGACCACCCCACACCCGACAGACCTGCAGGAGACAAGCCATGAACCAGGACCAGATCGCACTGCAAGACGCGAACTTCATCAACATGACAGGCGAAACCCGCGAGCTCTTCCACGAGCAGAAGCGGCGTGAGGCCATGAGCCAACTGACGGACGGCGATACCCGCCAGGTCACCGTCGAACTCGACATTGCCGAGGACGGTGACCGAGATGACATCCGAGAGCTGGGCACGATCAGTATCCAGGACGCAGTCGCACTGACGTACTTCCTGGAATACCACCGCGACTACGACTACTCCCGCGCCGCCTCGGTCCGGGTTGAAGACTTCGGGCCCCTCGGCTTCGACCAGATGAGCGAGGACAGCCTGTACCCCGCACCCCACGACGGGCTCACCGGCAAGGCGGAGCGGATCCTCGACGACCTGAGGATCCAGCTGGACTGGCACTGGAATAGCGAGGAGTGCTTCCTGCAGTACCGCATCCACTAGACCACCTCCCCGGAGTGGCCGGGATCCCGTCCTGATTCGAGCTTGACGGGCTGCGGCCACTCCAACCCGTCCCGGGGGCGGGGTCCCGTCCTGGTTCGGACCTGACGGGCACCCGCCCGGGACGAGGTATTTGTCCCCTGAAAGCCGCCGGCGCATAGGAGTACCAACGACATCCAAAACCCACAGAACAGCAAGGAAGCCACCATGACTACCCGAGCAGCATTCACCCGCATAGAGCAGATCCCCGCCGGGGATGACCGCACCGCCCAGCAGAAAGCAGACCTTATCGCCAACGCCTGGGGCGCCTACTTCGCATCCGTCTTCAGCGGCCCTGTGGCCGGCGGAGAGAACGCCGCAGCGAAACTCGCAGAGGAGGTCACCGAAGCGCTCACCCGGTAAACGCCCGTGAGTGTCCCTACGAAGGAAGGAATGAGGCCCGGTCCGGGAGCGGACCGGGCCTCTTCATGTCCGGTCCGGGAGCCCCGTCCGGCACATGAGCACCAGCTGCCGCCCGGTGATAGAGAACACCAGCGGCACGGCCCGGTGCCGCCGGACCGCGCACATAAGATGCAGGTGCCGGAACCCCCGGCCCACCCACTAAAGGAGCATCATGTCCGGCCGCAGTTCCGCCCGCCCCGCCGAAGCCATTCCAGCCCACTCGGCAGGACCGCAGGCCGATACGACCCCCCGCAGAGGTCCAGGAGGCCTGCGCCCTGGCCAATGAGCGCTACGCCGCGGCCCGCCGGCACTACACGCATCTCTACGTTGATTTCCACTCCGCCGAGCGCCCCTGTGATGATCTCGCACAGGATCTCGACGCGGCGCGCGGACAGCTCATCACCTTGGCCGGCCGGCTCCCCCAGGTCCTGGCCGGCGAGCCGGACGCCGTCCGGGAAGAGCTCACGATCGATCCTGGCCCGGTGCCGGAGGACGCACATCTCACGGACCGGCTCAAGATTGCCGACCTGCACCGTGCGGCCACCCAGCCCACCACCTTGCGCTGGAAGCTTCCGTTCCTGCAGTAGGCGCCGGAGTATCTATGTCCCCCGGCGGACGGCGCCAGGGCCTCAGGAAACACCCTTCTAAAGGTAGCCGAACGTTACCTAACTGTAACCTCAGAGGGTCCCAAAAGGTGGCAGCCGGCTACCTTTTATAGCTAGAATAGGAGGGTAGAGCAGGACGAATCCACCACAGCCGGGAGCGCACCATGAACGCCAAGAACGCCAGCCTCGCATCTAAGGCCGTCCGAGCATGAGCCGCCGCGGATACGGATACGGATACGGATCCCGCCTGACTTTTTGGGAGTGGCTCTGCGACATCGACTGGGGCTGGCTCTTTTTCAACGTCGTGATGGTCGTAGGCATACTGGCCGTGGGAGCACTCACCGGCATAGCTTCACAGGAGGCTGAGCGTGTCGCTGTCGAATGCGCCGCACAGCCCGGTCACGAGCCGTTCCGCACCTCCCAGTACCACGTCATCTGCCTCGACAAGCAGGACCACACGGCGCCAGCCCGCACCGTGACCCGATAGCCATCCAGGAAGCCCGTCCGGAAGATCCCGGGCGGGCCTTCTTGTTCCCCAAGCAAGGTAGCTGAACGTTACCTAAACGCAACCTTAGGGGACCTCGAAAGGTGGCAACAGGCTACCTTTTACACTAGAATTAGAGGGTAGAGCAGGACAAAAACACCACAGCCGGGAGCACACCATGAACGCCATGAACGCCAAGATCACTAACGTCAACGACCTCAGCTGGAACCGCCTCCGCGACCTCTCGCACACCTCCAAGAACCGCAAGCTGCTGGCCGGCATCGTCCACGCCGAGAACGCCTGCATCGCCGACGGTCCGAGCCACCACATCCGCGACAACCGCACCGTCGCCAACATCGTCCACCGCGCCATCCAGAACAACTGGGACGACGTCCTGGTCGCCTGCGCAACTTCCCGCCACATGACCCTGCGGGACTACGCCGACATCATCCAGGCTCCGACGACCTTCACCGAGGATGTTTACCTGGCCATCCTGAACTCTGCAGCCGCCGAGAGCCTGGCCGTCATGGGCATGCTGGAGGACGGCACACGGTACCCGGCCGTCGAGGAGGGCGCCAACGCCGCACGGGTCACACTGCTTCGCCGCACCATCGCCGCCATCAACGCCAACCCGGAGGCCTACGCAGTAGAGGACGGAGAGGAACACCAGGACGTCTTCCGGGCCGTGACAGACGCCGTCTGGATGGACCGACTCGACCTGGTGGCCGAACTGGTCGCGACCGGCTGCACCGGATCCTTCACCGCCAAGTACACCGCCAAGTACGACCTGGCCGCCTGACCACACCGGCCGCCGGCCCCGTCCAGGGACAACCTGGGCGGGGCTTCTTCTTGCCCTCACCCAAAGGCGGGTGAGTGTCCCTACGCAGGGCAGAAAAGAGCCCCCCGGTCCGCAAGGGACGAGGGCCTCTTTCGTGTGTCGGTCAGCTGTCGGCAGCGACGACCGCGGGCTTCTTGCGGGGCCGTCCGATGCTGCCCACCGAGTCGGCGATCAGTGGGGCCATCGCCTCGATGTCTTTGGCGAGCCACACGGCGCCGCCGTTGACCCAGGCGATCGGGTTCGGCAGGGCTGCGAGAATACCGACCGGAGTTCTGCCAGCCCACAGTTCCTCCATGCGCTTCGAGAGCCAGGTCGTGACGCGCTTCGTGTCGATAGGTTTCAGAGGGGCTGTCAGCACGGTCAGCATGTGTGCCGCGCGTGTCGCGTCCACGCACGGGCCGTCCACCGGCGCCCAGGGGTCCGGGCACATCGTCCGCTTGAGCGCTTCCATTTCCATAGCTTTTTGCGCCTTTGCGGCAGACGCTGCACTCACTGAATTCTCCATACCTACAGGGTAGCAGAAACATACCTATTTAGGTGGCATGGAGTTACCTAATTGTTACCCCAGGATCCTCTCATAAGTAGCTTTGTGCTACCTAAATCACTAGACTAGGAGGGTAGTGAAAGCCCGAAACGTCACGAGGAGCCGATCATGTCAGCAGCAATCACCGCCAAGGCCGCACCGTCCGCAGCAGCGATCGAAGAAATGGGCCGGCCTGGCCTGGAGCACCTCGCCCGCACCTCCAACAACCGCGAGGTCCTGGCAGCCGTCCTGGCCGCCGCCGCCGGATACCGTCCGGTCAACTGGAGGATCGACGGCAACCCGATCACCTCTCGCATCGTGCGCCGAGCCGTGGCGAACCGCTGGGACGACGTCCTCGAAGCAGCCCTCGCCTCAGATGAAATGGTCGAGAAGGATTACGCGACGGCCCTGACTTCCAAGGTCCACGCCCCTGAAACCGTCCACGCCGCCATCCTCCGCGACGTACGGGCCCTGCCAAGCATCCTGGCAATGTTCCACCGGGTCACGCCGTACAAGGTCCTGAAAGAGATCGCGATGCGCATGCGGCTCGCGACGGTCACGCACACCCTGCTCGCCGTCACCGCCGACCCGGCTGCTTACGCAGTCGACGCCTACGGCGATGAGGACGTCCGATTCGCCGCTGCAGTGAACACCGCGTTCGGACTGGACCGCCTGGATCTGGTGACCGACCTGATCAACACCGGCTGCGCCGGCGCCGCCGCTATCGACCGGGCTCAGATGTGGGTCTGGTCCAGCGCCGCCCTGGAAATCGCGGTTCTCAACTACCTCCACAAGGAGGTGTTGGACCTGGCCGCCTAGCCCGCCGGAACGGCCCCGTCCCGACTCCGGGACGGGGCTTTTCCTTGTCCCCCTCCAGCAAGAAACCCGCCCCACAGGTGTATACGCGGCTACGGATTACATGCTAAACTGTTTATGTAAGCAAGGAACAGAGAACACCGAGCGCCAGGGAGCACAAAATGACCACCATCCTCAACCAGACCGCAGCCGCAGCAACCTTCGCCGCAGCATCCCTCCAGGCCCGCGCCGGCCGCCACAGCGTC
>DASWAW010000236.1:0-2508 GCA_036390955.1 Arthrobacter sp. | reverse complement strand
CGGCTTCTCGACCGTTTCGGCCCCGCGGCTTCGGCCTGGATCGACGATTTCGGAACGATCGTGGCAGAGCTCTGTCAGAAGTGGGGGCTGGACGCCCAAACTGTCCGTGCGGGTGGAACTGGCGCCGTTGTGGAGTGCGTTTCGGGGGCGGATGGAACGCGGTACGCGCTCAAACTCTCACCCGACCGTGCGGTCGCGGAGCAGGAGTCAGCCGCGCTGACGTACTGGGCCGCCGCGCGCACCGTCGTCGACCTGGTGGACGCGGACCCTACCCGCAACGCGATCCTGCTCGAATGGCTGCCCGAAGCCACTGAGCTGACCACCGAGACATTGGGAATCACGGAGGTCACCGGTCTCATCAGGGACCTCTATTACCCGCGCCGCCCACCGCCGTCGAATGTTCCGCTCGCTGCAGAGCGCGTCGAGTTCGTGTTCGAGCTGTGGGACCGCCGCCGACGCGCCCTCCCAGACTCGCCGATCGACGCTGCAGCGTGGGGTCGTTGCCACGCGGCTGCAATGGATATGGCAGGCAGCGGGGATTCAATGCTTCACGGCGATCTTCACCCCGGCAACATTCTGCGGGTCGGCGACGGCCGGGGGATGGTCGCCATCGACCCACGCCCGTGCATTGGTGATCCGTCGATGGACGTCGCAGACCTGGCCATGAACGGGGCGGGCAGCGAATCGGATATCCGCAGCCGATGCCGTCAGCTCGCTGATATTGCCGGGCCGATAGATGCAGAGCGGGTGTGGCTTTGGTGCTGCAACTTCGCTCCGATCATGGCAATCTCGCTTGCTCGACGCGCTGCGGGGACCGGGCTCATCACCGTCATGCGCAACCTCGCCAGCACCCGCTGAGCTTTCCCTGCGAATGAAAAACGACTGTTTTGGGCACTTCGGAGGACCGGGCCTTTAGGATCGGGTCTATGGGGGAGTTAAGTGGTGAGCGGATGCGGATCCTGGCGGAGTTGTCTGAGCGCGCGTGGGAGGACCACCGCCTGAGAACGGAGGTCTCAGACCGGCTGCGGGCCGAGCGGTCGGCCGCTGTTTCCGAAGAAAGACGTTTGGCTCTCGGATTGACGGAAGAATGGCGCCATGAAAACGCGCTTCAGGCGGCGAAGTTCAGGGATGGGGAACGCGCCCGTGAGCGGGCCCAATTAGCGGAAGGACTCGAATTCTTCGGCACGTTCTCAACGGAGACCCTTACGGCTTTCGACCAGGACCTGCAGTCCGACGGGCCGTTCGCCGCAGCGATGAGGATCAGCCGGCACGACCCAAACCCTGCATATCCACGTGGGGCAACCGAAGGTTTCGTACGTTCCTTCCGGACCAGCTATTCCGGGGAGCGCTTTATCCAGGATTTCCTCGCGTTCAGGCCTCATAACCATGAAATCATTCTGGACGCCTACCGGGCACTTGGACTGGCCGAGACCGTCGGGCTTACGGACCTGGCCGCGGAGACGTATTCGCTGCCCGCGGTCGAGAATGTCCTGCTGATCGGCGAAGCTCTGCGCTCAGTCCAGCGCCATCGGCAGCATGGCCTCGTGATAGGCACCGGCTACAGCTATGGG
The DNA here is from genome assembly GCA_036390955.1 of Arthrobacter sp. GTDB lineage: Bacteria > Actinomycetota > Actinomycetes > Actinomycetales > Micrococcaceae > Arthrobacter. Next base: position 937 of record DASWAW010000236.1, on the reverse strand, counting down.
GACGAGATGCATGAACGATGCAAGCATCTCCAACATCTGACTCCTAACTTCGCCCACTGGCTGCTCACTCACGCACCGTCCGATCCGGAGCTCGTCTCGAAGCTCTTCGTGGGACGCGGGGGCGTCTTCGGACTAACACTCGAAGGACTTTCAGCCGACCTTTTCATGCGGGACCTGAACCACTACCGGAATCGCCGAAGATACTAGCGCTATGGGAGTGCAGCCGGGGGGCAACGGGCCGGCTGACGTTCTACCTCACCATGCGGGCGTCGACAATCTTTGGAGCTACGGGGTCGGCCCGCTCCGTACCGTCGAACATGAACCCGTTGCGAAGATAGAACGCGACCGCCCGGGGATTGTCTTTCGCAACCCACAGCATGGCGGGACTGTCACCCGCCGTGGCATCAAGCAACGCCTGTCCCACTCCGGCTCCGTAGTGCTCTGCCGCCACGTAAATACTGAACAATTGACGAGCGCGAGGGAGCTCCTGGCAGTCGGCTCTGTAACTGGGGCCAAAGAGCGCGAAGCCGATGATCTGCCCTCGGCTCTCCGCGATTTGGATGCTCCATTCCTCGCGTGGATTCCCGAGGATATGGTTCCACATCTGGTGACGGCCCTGGATGTGCTCTTCGGTAAAGAAATCCCCAGGGAGCAGATGAGAGTACGCCTCCCGCCAGGTGGCCACGTGCAGTTCGGCGATCTGAGGTGCGTCGGGGAGTGCGGGCTGACGCAGCGTGAACGACATCATCACATCCTGCCAGAATTCTCCCCGCCGGCGAGTCGGGTTGGACAGCAAACCGTGGCCAGCCGCAATTCATGCATCTGCGATTCCGTGCTGCGAAATCGGGGCCGCCGTCTGCCCGCGCTAAGGAATGAGTGCTTCTTCGTCGGAAAGTTGCTGATCCTCTATCCGCGCGTCTCTGAACCTGGAAAACAG
>DASWAW010000235.1:0-11678 GCA_036390955.1 Arthrobacter sp. | reverse complement strand
GCGATGCGCAGGGCGTAGCACTTCTTGCCCAGCAGGGCGTTGCCGCCGTAGCCGGAGCCGAAGGACCAGATGGAGCGCTCCTCGGGGAAGTGCACGATCCACTTGTCCGTGTTGCAGGGCCAGGCGACGTCGGCCTGGCCGGGGGCCAGCGGCGCGCCCAGGGAATGCAGCGCCGGAACGAAGAATGCGTTCGTGGCGGTGATCTTGTCCAGGACCTCGGTGCCGATGGTGGCCATGATGCGCATGGAGGCGACAACGTAGGCGCTGTCCGTGATCTCCACGCCGAACTTGGGATCCTCGGCATCAAGGTGGCCCATGACGAACGGGATGACGTACATGGTGCGGCCGCGCATGCAGCCGCTGAAGAGGCCGCGCAGCTTCTCCTTCATCTGCGCCGGAGCCATCCAGTTGTTGGTGAAGCCTGCATCGCGTTCGTTCTCGGAGCAGATGAAGGTCTGCTCTTCGACGCGGGCCACATCGGCGGGGTCAGAGAATGCCGCGAAGGACTTGGGGAACAGCTTCTCGTTGAGGCGGGTCAGTGTGCCCGCGGCAACGAGCTCGTCCGTGAGCCGGGTGTTCTCTTCCTCGGAGCCGTCAACCCAGTGGATCCGGTCCGGCTGGGTCAGTCCAGCTACCTCTTCGACCCATGCCAGCAGGCCGGCATGTGTGGTGGGTGCTTTTTCAAGCAACGGCAGTCGCGCCAGATCTCCCATTACGGTTCCCTTCCTCGGGTTCAGTCGTGTGTCCTAAATGTAGGGCTAGATCACCCCTCAAAATGGAGGCAAGATGTGGGATGTCCGGGGGCGCAGAAATCAAAAACCCCGGAAATCCAAGGAATCAGCGGTACGATAACGCCCCTTTTTGTGACCAAGGTCACGTAGACCGGTCTAGTTGGCTAGATTACACCCGTTTCGATTTGTAACTATGGCCCCACCTCGCGTAAAGTAATTCGAGGTTCGGGGAGCGAGAAGTTCCAGGAACTGAAAATGCGCCCATAGCTCAGCTGGATAGAGCGTCTGTCTACGGAACAGAAGGTCAGGGGTTCGAATCCCTTTGGGCGCACAGAGAAATGATCCGCACCGGTCCGCCGGTGCGGATCTTTTTGTTTAACGCCCGACTTGTTTAACGCCCGACGGCGACCGGCGACCGGCGGGGCGGCCCGACGGCGACCGGCGGGGCGGCGGCGCGACCCGGGCGGCGGCGACCCCGCGACGGGCGGGCAGCACCCGGGGCTGCGGGACCGCCCTCCGGCACGCGGCCACCATGGCTACGGCGCGACGGCCTGGCTGATCCGGACACGGATGCCGTCGAAGTGGCCGTTGAGCCGGTGGGCGGCAAGAACCTTGTCCCCGGTCGAGACGGCATCGTAGATCCCGCGGTGCAGGGCTGCTGCTGCATGAAGATCCACCCCTTCCGCTCCGCCCAGCTCGATGTAGAGCCTCCGGTACACCTGCCAGAACACGTCGAGCAAACTGACCAGCAACTCGTTGTTAAGTGGTTCGAACAGCCTGCGGTGAAATTGGGCGTCCGCTTCGACGAAGGTCTCCCCGGCACCGGCCATGGCCTCCATCTTGAGGACGGCTTCCTCAACGGCCATCAGGTGCTCCGGGGTCATCAGATCCATGGCCCCCGCAATCAGCCCGGCCTCCAGCGCCTGCCGGACATCCACGAGCTGCAGGGCCTCCTGCCCGTGATGCCGCAGTGATAACCGGCCGCGGAAAGTGAGTCCGTCGGTGAGGGCGTCAAAATTGCTGGGGGCCACGAACATGCCAAAACCATGACGGATCTCAATGACACCAAGGGCCTGGAGTACTTTCAGGGACTCCCTCAGGGTGTTCCGTCCCACGCCCAGCACGACGGAGAGCTCATGCTCGGTCGGCATCGGATCCCCGGCTTGCAGCTCCCGCGCCAGGATCAGATCCATGATGTCCGCTTGAAGCGCCCTCAGCCTGGCCTGCGCACTGAACCTTGCGTGCGGCAGGGCCCTGCCTGCAGCCGCGCCCGCCGGCAGGCCGCCTGCACCCACGCCCGCCGTTGTGCCGCCTGCGGCCACGCTGCCCACCGTCGTGCCGTCCGCGCTCAAGCTGCCTGCCGTCATCGCTCTGTCCTCCCCCAAGTCTGCTCCCCACAGTAGCCGTGGTCCCACGCCCTGCAAAGGGTCACCGGCGGGGCTCCCCGGTGCGGCTCCGGCGTAGGCTTTTGCCATGACGGCTCAGCTTGAACGCGAATTCGATGTCATTGTGATCGGCGCCGGCGCCGTGGGCGAGAATGTGGCGGAACGCGTGGTGCGCGGCGGGCTCACCGCAGTACTGATCGAGGCGGAACTGGTGGGCGGCGAATGCTCCTACTGGGCATGCATGCCCTCCAAGGCCCTGCTGCGCCCGGGCACCGCCCTCCACGGCGCACAGGCCGTTCCCGGCGCCGCAGAAGCTGTCACCCGGACCCTGGACGCAGCCGCCGTGCTCAAACGCCGCGACTACTTCACGTCCAACTGGCAGGACGACAGCCAGGTCACGTGGCTCGAGGAGACCGGGATAGAGCTGATCCGGGGCCACGGCTGGATCACGGACCGCCGGAAGGTGGAAGTCGCGGGACTGGACGGCAACAGCTACGCGCTCTCGGCGCGGCACGCCGTCGTGGTGGCCACCGGATCCTCGCCAACGGCGCCGCCCATCGAAGGACTGGCCGACGTGGACTACTGGACCACGAGGGAGGCGACCTCCGCGCGGCAGATCCCGGACCGGCTCGCTGTCCTGGGGGGCGGCGTGGCCGGCACCGAACTCGCCCAGGCCTTCGCCCGGCTGGGCGCCTCGGTGACCCTGGTGGCGCGCCGCGGCCTGCTGGGCGCCTTCCCGGAGGAGGCCGCCGCACTGGTCGCCGCCGGGCTGCGCGCGGACGGCATCGGCCTCCGTCTCCATACCGGCACCAGGAGCGTCCGGGAGAACGACGACGGCTCCCTCAGCCTCGAACTGGCGGACGGCAGCACGGTGACAGCGGACAAACTCCTGGTCACCACCGGCCGTCATCCCGCCCTTGAAGGGATCGGGCTGGAGTCTGTCGGCCTCGCAGCCGCGGACGGGAAGCAGCTGCGGGTCAGCACCGACTCGACGGGCCTGGTTTCGGGCGGCACCGGGAACGACGTCGACCCCTGGCTCTACGCCGCCGGCGATGCCGCCGGGAACGTCATGCTGACACACCAGGGCAAGTACGAGGCGCGCGCCACGGGCGACGCCATTGCCGCCCGGGCCAACGGCGAACTCAGCGGCGGAGCCGCCCCGTGGAGCCCTTACGCCCGCACCGCCAACGACCGCGCCGTGCCCAATGTCGTGTTCACCGATCCGGAACTGGCCAACGTGGGCCGGACGGTGCAGCAGGCGGAACAGGACGGCCTCAGGGCAACCTCGGTGGAACTGCCCATCCAGGTGGCCGGTTCCTCCCTGCACGCCGAGCGGTACGAGGGCTGGGCCCAGCTGGTGGTCGACGAGGACCGCAAGGTACTGCTGGGCGCCACGTTCGCCGGACCCGATGTGGCCGAACTGCTGCACGCCGCCACCATCGCCATCGTCGGCGAAGTGCCGCTGGACCGCTTGTGGCACGCCGTGCCGTCCTACCCCACGATCAGCGAGGTCTGGCTGCGGCTGCTCGAGAAGTACGGGCTCTGAACGACCGTGCTGTGACCTGGGGACCGGCGGTGCGGTGACCTGGGGACCGGAGTGGCGGACCGGCGGGCGGACCGACCCAGGAACCTGCCCCGGACGGTCGGTTTAATCACACTCCCCCGATTCTATTTGAACTGACCAGTCAGTTCAGTTAGCTTTGTCGTAGACATTCATCTGCGAAAGGCTCCCCTTGCTCCGCGTGCAACAGCTCTCCGTGAACGGCAGACGGGACGAGTTGCTGCCGGCCACCTCCCTGCAGGTCCGCCGCGGCGAACTCCTGCTGGTCTCCGACAAACGCCAGGCCCAGCGCACCGCCCTGGCCCTGGCCCTGACCGGACGCCTCAGGCCCTCCGCGGGCCACTTCGAATGGGACGGCGCGGAATGGGACCGAAGCGCCCGGATCAAGACCCTGCGGCAGGCGAGCGCCGTCGTCGACTCCCCCGGGGTGAACGAACCCGAGCAGCACCTCAGCGTCCGCGACCTCGTCACTGAGGACCTGGCCCTGATCCCGCGCCGCTACCGCGGTTCGCTGCTCAGCAAGCCCTGGCTCAAGGTCAACCGCTTCGAGGACATCGCCGGGCTGTGGACGGAACAGCTTCCGGCCGCCCGGCGGCTCGAACTGCTCACGGCGCTCGCCCTCACCAACCCACACACGGATCTGCTCGTGGTGGATTCCCCGGACCGCCACGGCGACCCGGACGACTGGCTGCCGCGGCTGGAGGAGCTGGCGTACGACGCCGGGCGCCCGCTCGCCGTCGTCGCCACCGTCCTGAGCGTCCCGGCCGGCTGGACCGGGCCCACCTCCGCGGTCGGCAACGCGGGCTCCGCGGCCCGCGGCGACCGTCCCGACCAACAACTTGAAGTCTCCACCACACCCGAAACCGAGGACGCAAAGTGACTGTGCTGCGGCTGGCCCGCTCCGAACTCAAGCGCATGACCGGCGGTCTGCTGCCCAAGCTCACCATTCTGGCGCTGACCATGGTGCCGCTGCTCTATGGCGCCGTGTACCTCTACGCCAACTGGGATCCCTACGGAAACCTGAACCAGATCGATGCCGCACTCGTGGTGGAGGACACCGGCGCCACCTCCGCCGACGGCACCCGGCTCGAGGCCGGCCGGAAGGTCGCCGAAAGCCTCACGGAAGGACATGTCTTCAACTGGCAGACGGTCTCCGGGACAGCGGAAGCAGACCAGGGCGTGAGCACAGGCAAGTACGCCTTCGCCCTGAAGATCCCCCAGGACTTCTCGGCCAACCTCGTCTCCCCCGGCAGCTTCGACGCTGCCAACCAGGCCATGCTCAACGTCACCACCAACGACGCGAACAACTACCTGCTGAGCACCATCGTGGACAAGCTCACCACCGCCGTGCACACCACGGTGGCCACCGAGGTCGGCGAGGAAACCGCCAACCAGCTCCTCACCGGGTTCGGGACCATCCACTCCCAGATGCTCGAGGCTTCCGACGGCGCCGGCAAGCTCGCCGACGGCGTCGCCAGTCTCCACGACGGGACGGTCACCCTCCACCAGGGCACGGGCGATCTCAGGAACGGCGCCGCGGAGCTCTATAACGGCCAGCTCAAGCTCCGGGACGGCGCGAACGCCCTGAGCACGGGGGCAGCCCAGCTCAGCGGCGGGCTGACCCAGCTCCAGGACAAGACCGCGACGCTGCCCGCCGATACCCGGGCCCTCGCGGACGGCGCCGCGCAGGTGGCTGCCGGGAACGCCACGCTCAACACCAAGGTGCAGGCCCTGGCCGGCCAGCTGGCGGCCTCCGAGCAGGCAGCCGCCCAGGCGCAGCGCAGCCGGGTCGTGGCGTCCAACACCCGGCTCGTCGCCGCCGGGGCCATCACCCCGGCCCAGGCGGAGGCAATCCTGGCCGACTTCGACGCCAACGCGGCACCGCCGGCGGCCACAGGCCCTGCGGCCTCCCTCACGACCGCGGCAGCGCAGATCCGGCAGCTCGCGGACGGGTCCTCCGCCGTCAGCGCGGGGGCGGCCAGGCTGGCGGGGTCCACGCCCGCCCTCGGCGGCGCCATCAGCCAGGCGTCCACCGGGGCGGACCAGCTGGCCGGCGGCGCCGCGACCCTGGCCGCCGGCCAGCAGAGTGCCCTCGACGGTGCCGCCAAACTCTCCGGCGGCGCGCAAACCCTCGACGACGGTGCGGCCCGGCTGGAAAGCGGAGCCGCAACGGCCTCCGACGGCGCGGGAACCCTCGCCGCCGAACTCGCCAAGGGCGCCGGCCAGGTCCCCAACCCCGACGACACCCAGAAGGACAGCCTGGCCCGGGTCATGGCGGACCCGGTCGCCGTCAGCAACGTCTCCCAGGCCAAGGCGGGCTCCTACGGCGCCGGCCTGGCGCCGTTCTTCCTCACCCTGGCCCTGTGGATCGGCGTCTTTATGCTGATCCAGGCGATGCGGCCCGTTACCCAGCGGGCCCTGGCGTCGAACGCTCCGGCGTGGAAGATCGCCGTCGGCGGCTGGCTTCCGTTCCTGGCCGTCTCCGCCGTCCAGGCGAGCCTGCTCACCCTGGTGGTGGATGTGGGGCTGGGGCTCAATCCCGCCCATCCGTGGCTGATGTGGTTCCTCATGCTGGGCGCCGCGATGGCGTTCAGTGCCATCATCCAGGGCGTCGTGGCCCTGCTGGGATCCCCCGGCAAGCTCGTGGTGCTCATCCTGCTGGTCCTGCAGCTGGTCTCCTCGGGCGGCACCTTCCCGTGGCAGACCACGCCCCAGCCCCTCCACGTGGTGCACCAGCTGTTGCCGATGGGGTATGTGGTCAACGGCATGCGCCACCTGATTTACGGCGCAGACCTCGCCGTCATCCTGCCCACCATGCTGGGGCTGCTTGGCTACACTGTGCTGGGAACGGCCATGTCCACCCTGGCCGTCCGGAAGCACAAGTACTGGACCCTGAAGACCCTGAAACCGGAGATCACCGTATGACCAGCCGCACGGACAGCAGCAGGGCGACTTCCGGCGACGCGGAGACTCCGTCCGGAGCAGCGAAGAGGCTCCGGCCGGCCCGCACCAACGCCACCAAGCAGAAGCTGTTCGAAGCCTCGATGGAACTAATTGGGGAGCGCGGCGTGGCGGGGGTGACGGTCGATGAGATCGCGGCGGCCGCCGGGGTCTCCAAGGGCACGGTGTACTACAACTTCGGCAGCAAGTCGGATCTGATCGCCCAGCTGCTGCGCCACGGGGTGGACATCCTGCTGGCACGGCTGCTGAGCGTGCGGGACGATTCGGCGGACCCGCTCGCGGCGATGGACGAAATGATCGGCCAGGCCATGGATTTTATGGACGAGTACCCCTCCTTTGCCCGGCTGTGGGTCAGCGAGAACTGGCGGACCCCCAGCGAGTGGCAGGACACGTTCACCGAGCTCCGCGGCCGCCTGCTCGCCGTGGTCGGCGCGGCGATCGATGCGGTGGCCGCTGTCTACCCGGTGGATCCGGCCGTGTCGCGGGGCAGCCTGGAGACTGCGATCTTCGGGGCCTGCTTCGTGGTGGGGCTGGACCGGCAGACCTACAACCCGGAGCGGACCCGGGAGCAAAGCGTCACCGCAATCATGGCGTCCATGCGCGGCTACGTCGTTAGCTAGCCCCTTTCGGGGATGATTAGTCACATGGGCCACATGGGTAACAGCGGCAGGATTGCCATCGGTGCGTTCCTCGCCGCGCTGGCGCTGCTGGCGCTGACCGCCGTCACGCTGCACGGAACAGTGTTCCTGTGGTTTCTGGCGGCCTCCGCGGCAGCGTACGTGGCGTGTGTCTCCGAGGTGGTCATCCGCCGGCGGCACCGGACCCTGGCCGCCAGCGGGATCGGGAGCATCCTGTTCATTGCCTTCAGCATTGCGTTCCTGCGGCAATGGGGTCTGGCCTTCAACACTGATCCGGACGCGTTGTCGGCCCCGGTGGACACCGAACATCCGGACCTGTATTTCTACCTTGCCGCAGCATCCGGCGCCGCCACCCTCCTGCTGCTGGTTGCCGGTACGGTCCTGCCGCGCAGGCGCCCGCGCACCGCCGCCCGTGCCCCGCGGCGACGTCCGGCGGCGGCGAGGCGCCCGGCACCCGGGGCGGCGGCCACGCGCCGCGCCCCGGCCCGGACCGCCGCTCCGCGCCCGGCGCCGAGTGCCACGGCAGGCAGGCCCGCAACACCCCGGCCAGCAACCCCGCGGGCGGCGGCTCAGCCCGCCAGGTCCCAGACAACCAAGTCTCAGCCCGCCAAGTCCCAGCCGGCCAAGTCTCAGTCGGGCCGCGTACCCGCCCCGCGGGCGGCCTCCTCCGGGCTCAAGCGGCCTGTCTCCTCCGCCGGGGGGCCATCGGCGGCCGATAAATCCCCGGCCAAGTCCCCGGCACGTCCCGCCGCGCGGAGCTCCACCCGGCGCTGAGGGCGCGGGCCCGGGTTCCGCCGCCGGACACCCGGCCGCGGGTCCGGCCGTCGACTTTCACGCCGAAAATTCCACGGGCGCAGCACCGCCGTCGCCACCCCGGCGAGCAGCAGCAGCCCGCCTGTCACCTCGGCGGAGGTGGGCACCTCGCTCAGGACGAGCCACGCCGTCGACATGCCCACCACCGGAACGAGCAGGGTGAACGGGACAACGGCGGAGGACGGGTACAGCCCCAGCAGCCGGTTCCAGATCCCGTAGCCCACGAGGGAACCGAAAACGGCGGTATAGAGGGCGCTCAGCAGGGTGACGGGCTGGACTTCCAGCACCGCCTGGGCCACTGCCGGCGGCCCGTCGACGAGCAGGGACAATCCCAGCAGGGGCAGCGGCACCACAGCCCCGGACCAGACCACGAGTCCCAGCCCGGAGGCCGCCTTCGCCTTGCGGGCGACGATGTTGCCGGCGGCCCAGGACAGTGCGGCGGCGAGCACGATCATGAGCGGCAGCACCGGGGCGACCAGGCTGCGGCCGACCGCCACCACGGCGAGACCGGCCACACCGAGCACTACGCCGGCGAGCTGCCGTCGGCTCGGCCGCTCGCCGAGGAAGCCTGCCGCCAGGAGCACCGTCAGCAGCACCTGCGCCTGCAGCACGAGCGAGGCCAGGCCGGCGGGCATGCCGAGGGCCATGGCCAGGTACAGGAGGCCGAACTGCCCGGCGCTCATCAGCAGCCCGACGCCGATGATCGCTTTCCAGCCCACGTCCGGCTTCCGGATGAAGAAGATGCAGGGAAAGACCACGAGGATGAACCGCATCGCGACGAAGAGCAGCGGCGGCATCTCCGCCCCGGCCGGGTGCAGGCCGAGGTCGATCGCGACGAAGTTGACGCCCCAGAGCACAGCGACGAGCAGGGCCAGGGCGGAATGGCGAGGGTTCACCCTGCCACTATGCCGGTTCTGGACGGGCGCCGCCGAGCGGGTCCTGCGTGCCGGGGATTAATTGGTGTGTGAATGACCAGTGTGAAGGATCAGAGATTGCGCGGATTGTCAGTGCGGGGATCGTCGGTGCGGGGATCGTCGGTGCGGGGACCGTCAGCAGGGGGCGTATCGCTGCGCACAGGCTCCTGGGGGACCTGGCCGCTGGACCCCTGACTGCCGTCCGGGTGGGAGGTCTGGCCCGCGGCGGGAGGGGTCCGGTCGCTGCGGTCCCGGCGCAGCTCTTCCTGGACTCCGGCTTCGCGCGGCGTCTCGCCCCGGCCCTGCGCGTCGCGTTCGGTGGTGACGACGTCGGGGTCCAGTTCGTCCGCTTTGCGCAGCTGTTCCTGCGCACCGGCACGGACATGCTCGGCTTCCTGCTGACGTTCCCGGGCTTCCTCCCGCAGGCGCTCAGCCTCAACTTCCGCCTGCTTCGCGTCGGCCTCAGCCCGGGCGGCCTGCGCCTCGCGCTCCCTGGCGCCGATCTCTTCGCTCTTGGCCTGTTCGCGCATTTCGACGGCCTTGTTGCGGTCCGCTTCCACCTTGCGCCTGCGGTTGAGCATGACTGCCACGACGACGATCGCGATCACGACAACGACGCCGACAATGATCCCTATGAGCTGTCCTGAATCCACGGTGATTCCGCCTTTTCTCTCGATCGCCAGTAGTCCACGAGTGTAAACAGCATCAGTAAACCGCAGAATCGCGTGCATGACTATGCATTCAGGCCTCAGGCAGCCCGCGCCGCCGGGCGTTATTTGGCCCGGGGAACCTTGAAATGGGTGAGCCTGGCGTCCTGGCCGTCCAGTTCGGCCCAGGATTTCTCCGTCTCCATGATTGTCAGCGCGCTCGTGGGGTACCGCGTGGCGGCGTCCATGTAGGCATCGTGGTTGGAATCGCGGGAGGCGAGGTGCATGGCGAGGTCCTGCACGCCGGGCATGTGCGAGATCACCATGAGCGTGGTCACGGTATCCGGGACGTGGTTGATGACTTTCAGCATCCGCGACGCCGAGGCGGCATAGAGCCCGTCCTCAAGTTTCGGCGTGGGGGCTTTGTCGCCGAGTTCGCTGCAGACCCAAGTGCAGGTCTGCCGGGTGCGCAGGGCGCTGGAGCAGAGGATGAAATCGGGGACCACACCATGCTTCAACAGCCATTTGCCGGCCTGCGGGGCATCGCGGTGGCCGCGCTCTTCGAGCGGGCGGTCGTGGTCCGCGACCCCGCCGGGCCAATCCGACTTGGCATGCCGCATGATCACCAGCCGTTTGATGTGATGCGCGCTCATGGACCAATCCTAATGCGGCGGCGGATCCCGGGCGCGCATCCCACCTGCGGTGGCTCAGTCGTCAAGGACGAAGGTCACTTCCAGCACAACGTGCCAGGCAACGACGGCGCCGTCGCTGATTTCCACCTTCTGTTCCTTCACCCACGCCCCGGTGACATTGCGCAGGGTCTTGTTGGCCCGGTCCACGCCCTCCTTGATGGCAGCATCGAACGAGGTCTTGGAGTTCGCGCTCAGGGTAGTAATGCGTGCAACAGACATATCTTCCTCCCAATAGTCGGCTAAACGGTCCGAGACTACGCCGATGGAAGGAAACACAACAGGGTCCAAAAGCCGCCCCGCCCCAGAACCTCGAAGAGGCGAGGTTCTCAACGGCCGGTGGGCTGCCTTGAACGCGTGAAGCGCGCCGAGAACGCAAAAGCGCCCGCCCCCACAAGTGGGACGGACGCTGCGCAGGCGAAACCTAAATCGAGTATTCCGGCGCGGCCCAGACAACAACTTCGGGGTGCTCGTAGAAGCGGTAGCCCTGGCCGCGGACGGTACGCACGGTGTTGGCGAGCCGGCCGAGCTTGGAGCGCAGGCGTCGGATGTGGACGTCGATTGTGCGCTCGTTGGGCACCTCTTCGGCGTTCCGCCACAGTCCCTCGAGCAGCTCATCGCGGCCCACGGTGCGGGTGCCGTTCTCGACGAGGTAGTTGAGGAGCTCGAACTCCTTGAACGTCAGGTTCAGGGATTCGCCGTCGAGCGCCACCTCGCGGCGGGCGAGGTCGATCAGCACGCCGGCCGGGCGCGGATCCTGCGGCTGCTGCCGTGCCGTCTCGGAACGCTGCCGGGCGCCCACCGTGGGGTCACCGAAGGTGGAACGGACGACGTCGAGCGCGGAGCCCGGAGCGCTGGCCGGGGCGACAGCAACGGCGGCGTAGCTTTCGGCGCCGGAGACCAGGGACTGGGCGTAGGCCCGGATTTCCTGGGCCAGCTTGGCAATGGAAGTGCCGGCGGCCGCCGCGGTTTCCTCGTCGATGCCCATGTAAAGCACAAAACCGCGGGCAACGTTGTCGCTTGCGACGGGACGGACAGGGCTGCCGTTGCCCGGGGCAATCACGGGAGTCGGGGCCGTGGCCGGCGCGGCCGGAACAGCGCGAAGCTGTCCGTAGGAGTTCGGGTTGTATCCCTGCGGTGCATAGCCCGGGGCGGGGAAGCTGTTGCCGGATCCGGCGGGGGCGAAGGAGGCGCGGCCGCCGAAACCCTGGCGGATACCGGAGGCCTGGCCGGCCTTGCTGGCGTTACGGACGGAGATGTGGACGTATCCGGATGCAACTGACATGGATTGCTTACCTCAATGTGAATGGCCGTCATCGCGGCTCGAATGCTACTTTTC
>DASWAW010000234.1:0-4366 GCA_036390955.1 Arthrobacter sp. | reverse complement strand
GAGGACCCGGCGGGCCAGGGCGTCGAGTCCGTCCGCCCCATCCGCGACGAGATCAAGACCCGCATCGAGGACCTCATCGCCTCCCTCACCCCCGCCGCCAAGTAGGAGCACCGCCATGACTGAACAGCTGATCATCATCGGGTCCGGCCCCGCCGGCTACACCGCGGCGATCTACGCCGCCCGCGCCGGGCTCAGGCCCCTCGTCATCGCCGGGGCGGTCACCGCGGGAGGCGCCCTGATGAACACCACCGAGGTGGAGAACTTCCCCGGCTTCCCCGGCGGGGTCCAGGGCCCCGAGCTGATGGACGGCCTGCAGCAGCAGGCCGAAAAGTTCGGCGCGCAGGTGGTGTTCGACGACGTCACCGGCGTGACGCTCACCGGCCACCTCAAGCGCGTGGTCACCGCGGCCGGCGAGACCCACGAGGCGCCCGCCGTCGTCCTCGCCACCGGCTCCGCCTACAAGGAACTCGGCCTGCCCGAGGAAAAGAAATTCAGCGGCCACGGGCTCTCCTGGTGCGCCACCTGCGACGGGTTCTTCTTCCGCGACCAGGACATCATCGTCGTCGGCGGGGGAGACTCCGCCATGGAGGAAGCGACGTTCCTGACCCGCTTCGGGAAGACCGTCACCGTCGTGGTCCGCAAGGGCGAACTGCGCGCCTCCCGGATCATGGCGCAGCGCGCCAAGGACAACCCGAAGATCCGCTTCGCGTGGAACTCCGCCGTCACCGCCATCCACGGCGACGCCAAGGTCACCGGCGTCACCCTGACCGACACCCGCACCGGCGACACCCGGGAACAGGCCGCCACCGGCATCTTCGTCGCGATCGGCCACGTCCCGCGCACCGAACTGCTCACCGGCCAGGTGGACCTCGACGCCGAGGGCTACATCAAGGTGGATTCGCCCACCACCGTCACCAACCTCTCCGGTGTCTTCGCCTGCGGCGACGCCGTGGACCACCGCTACCGCCAGGCCATCACCGCCGCGGGCACCGGCTGCGCCGCAGCCCTCGACGCCGAACGCTACCTCGCCGCGCTCGATGATGCCGACAGCATCGCCACCGCTCTCGTCGAGGAACCAACCCACTCCTGACCAAAGAGGAAACCATGGATGTAACCACCACCCTTCCCGTAGCTGTCATCGGAGCCGGCCCCGTCGGCCTCGCCGCCGCAGCGCACCTGCTCGAACGCGGCATCGAACCGCTCATCCTCGAGGCGGGCCCGGCCGCGGGCGCCGCCATCGAGCAGTGGCGCCACATCCGGCTCTTCTCCCCGTGGCAGTACAACACCGACGCAGCCGCTGTCCGTCTGCTCGCCGCCACGGGCTGGGAAGTTCCGGAGCCGACAGCGCTGCCCACCGGCGGCGAACTCATCGACGGCTACCTCACCCCGCTCGCCGCGCTCCCCTCGATCGCGTCCCGCCTGCACACCGGCGCCCGCGTCGTCGCCGTGACCCGGCTGGGCCTGGACAGGACCCACAGCCGCGAACGAGACACCACACCCTTTGTGGTCCGGGTCGAACACGCCGACGGCGAAGTCCGCGAATACCAGGCCGCCGGTGTCATCGACGCCTCCGGCACCTGGTCCACCCGCAACCCGCTCGGCACCTCCGGCCTGCCCGCCCTCGGCGAACACGCCGCAGCTGACAGGATTTCCCCGCCGCTGCCGGACGTCCTGGGCCGCGACCGTGAAACCTTTGCCGCGCGCACCGCCGTCGTGGTCGGCGCGGGCCACTCCGCCGCCAACACCCTGATCAACCTCTCCGAACTCGCGGACCAGGTGCCCGGGACGAGGATCGTGTGGGCGATCCGCGGAGCCTCCGCCGCCAAGGTCTACGGGGGAGGCGCCGCCGACGAACTGGCCGCCCGCGGCCAGCTCGGCACCCGGCTCCGCAGCCTCGTCGAGACCGGCGCCGTCGAACTGCACACCGGCTTCGGGATCGCGTCCCTCGCCGCGGCCGGCGGCACCGTCACTTTGACCTCCACGGACGGCCGCACCCTCGAGGCCGACGTCGTGGTCCCGGCCACCGGCTTCCGCCCCGACCTGGACATCCTCCGGGAACTCCGGCTCGAACTGGACCCCGGCGTCGAGGCCCCGCGTGAGCTCGGTCCGCTGATCGACCCCGAATTCCACTCCTGCGGCACCGTGGAACCCCACGGCGCCAGGATGCTGGCCCACCCGGAGCAGGATTTCTACATCGTCGGCATGAAGTCCTACGGCCGGGCCCCCACCTTCCTGCTCGCCACCGGCTACGAACAGGTCCGCTCCGTCGCGGCCGCCCTGGCCGGAGACCACGAAGCCGCCGACACCGTCCAGCTTGAGCTGCCTGAAACCGGCGTCTGCTCCTCGGACATCGGCATCAGCTGCGACGTCCCCGCAGCCGCTGCCGCAGGGTCTGTCGCCGAAACCTCCGGCGGCTGCTGCGGAGCACCCGAACCTGTCCTCGTCGGATTCCCTACCGGCCTGGCCCACGGCCGCTCCGGCGGAAACTGACCCCCTTTTCCCGGAGCGCAGGCTTCACCGCTCAACGACCCCGACGCAGACAAGGAAGAATCAAACCCATGACCCAGACCACGAAAAAGCCCAGCGTCCTGTTCGTCTGCAGCAAGAACGGCGGGAAGTCCCAGCTCGCCGCCGGACTGATGAACCAGCTCGCCAGCGGGGCCGTCACGGTGCACTCCGCCGGGACCAAACCCGGCACATCGCTGAACCCCCAGTCCGTGGACGCGCTGGCAGAACTCGGCATCGACATCACCGGTGAACACCCCAAACCCGTCACCGACGCAGTACTGAACGCGGTCGACGTCGTGATCGTCCTGGGCAGCGAGGCAAAAGTCGAAGCCCCCGAGGGCAAGCGGCTCGAGGTCTGGGATACGGACGAGCCCTCCGAACGCGGCATCGAAGGCATGGACCGCATGCGCCTGGTCCGGGATGACATCAAGGCCCGGGTCCAGAAGCTGTATGCGGAGCTCACCGGGAACTGACCATGCCCGCTCCCGCTCCCACCCGGATCCTCGCCGCGGAGGGTGCACCGCGCGGCGGCCTCGCCGCCCTGTGCATCACCCAGACCACCGGGTGGGGCGTGCTCTACTACGCCCTGATCGCTGCGGTCCGCCCCATCAGCGAGGACACCGGCTGGGACCCGGCGCTTGTGACGGGAGCCTTTTCCGCCGGCCTGCTGGTCTCCGCAGCGGCCGGCATCGCCGTCGGCAGGATCCTTGACAGGACCGGGCCGCGCACGCTGATGATCGGCGGATCCCTCGTCGGAGTGCTGTCCCTGGTCCTGGTGGCGACCGCCCCGAACCTGCCCGTGTTCTTTGCGGCGTGGCTGCTCGCCGGCACGGCGCAGGCCGCCGTGCTGTACCAGCCGGCCTTTACGGTGATCAGCCGCTGGTACGGACCCGCCCGCATCCGGCCCCTGACCGTCCTGACCCTCGTCGCCGGGTTCGCATCCACCATCTTCGCGCCCGTCACCGCGGCCCTGACCTCCGCGATCGGCTGGAGAGGCGCGTTCATCGTCCTCGCCGGGACCATGGGGATCATCACCGTGCCGCTGCACGCGCGGTACCTGAACCGGAACTGGGCTCCTGCCGCTCCCGGCGCTCCCGTGGCAGACCACCGGGTGACGGTGCGGGCGGTCCGGCGCAGCCCGGAATTCCTCGGCCTGCAGGCGCTCATGGTCCTGCTCTGCCTCGGGCTCTACACCGTGACACTGAACATCATTCCTGTGCTGATGGAAAAGGGAGCCGGCTACACCACGGCCGCTGTCGGGCTCGGCCTCGTGGGCGCCGGCCAGGTCGGCGGTCGTCTGCTGTTCGGCACCATCCCGCCCGGCGCCCGGCTGCCGGCCATCGCCGGAACCGCAGCCTGCGCCGTCCTTTTACTGGCGGCCGTGCCCGGCCCGGTCCCGGTCCTGCTCGCGGCCGGAATGCTCGCCGGTGCGGTCCGCGGGTGCCAGACCCTGCTGCAAGCCACGATCGTTGGAGACCGCTGGGGAGGCCAGAACCTGGGCACCCTGCAGGGCATCTTCGCAGCCCCGCTGACAGCTGTTACCGCCATCGCCCCGGCAGCCGGCCCCGCCATCGCAGCCTGGCTCGGCACCTACACCGCCATGGTGTACGCCATGGCGGCATCGGCCGCTACGGCCGCCCTTCTCGCCGCGGCCCTCAGCATGCGGAAGAACCGGCCGCCCGCGACCAGATGAGGGACCTCAGGGATGTCCTTGGCACGGCGCGCGATGGGGAGGGCTGCCCATCGACACTTTTTCGGCGGGCAGGGTAGGTTCGAGGCAATGGACTTCCGGGAACCGCCGGGGGCCTTTGGGGGATGCCGGCATGGCCCGGGCCCGTTCACATGATTTGAGGAGATT
>DASWAW010000233.1:0-3651 GCA_036390955.1 Arthrobacter sp. | reverse complement strand
TGGTTCGGCCTGCCGCGCATCGCCTTCTTCGGCAGCGAGCAGTGGGCCATCCCCACCATCGCCGGCGTCAACGTCTGGCGGCACATGGGCTACACGGCCCTGCTGATCTTCGCCGGCCTGCAGTCCATCCCCAGCCATGTCTACGAGGTCGCGTCCCTCGACGGCGCATCCCAGACCCGGACCTTCTGGAGCATCACCATGCCGCTCCTGCGCCCCGTGCTGGTGCTGGTCCTGGTGGTCACCGTGATCGGGTCCTTCCAGGTCTTCGACACCGTGGCCGTCACCACCGGCGGCGGGCCCATCAACGCCTCCCGCGTCATCCAGATGTACATCTACCAGAAGGCCTTCGGTGAATCCGACTTCGGCTACGCCTCGGCCCTGTCCGTCATTCTCTTCGTCATTCTCGCCCTCGTGGCCTTCATCCAGATGAAGTTCCTCAAGGGCAACGAATCGGATCTGGACTAAGGAAAACCAGCCATGACAACCTCCGCACTCTCCCGCAGCACGCCCGGCGGCACGCCCGCCAGCACGCCCGGCGGCAACCCCGGCCGGAAGGCCGCCTACAAGAAGCCGTTCAACTGGCGCCGCGCCGGCGCCTGGATGCTCGTCGTCGTCGCCATCATCGTCACGGTGGCACCGTTCCTCTGGATGCTCCGCACTGCGCTCTCCAGCAACGCCTCCCTCGCCTCCAACGCCAGCAACCTGCTGCCAGCGGACTTCAGCCTCGGCGCCTTCAAACGGGTCCTCGGGCTGCAGACCCCCGAGGAAGCCATCGCCGAGGGCGGCTCCGGCGCCGCGATCAACTTCTGGCTGTACCTGCGGAACTCCATCATCTTCGCCAGCGTCACCACCGCCGGGCAGGTGTTCTTCAGTGCCATGGCCGCCTACGCCTTCTCCCGGCTCCGCTGGCCCGGCCGGAACGTGGTCTTCGGACTGTTCCTGGCCACCATGATGGTCCCGCCGATCTTCACCGCCCTTCCCAACTTCCTCATGATCAAGAACCTGGGCCTGCTCAACACCTTTGCCGGGCTGGCCCTGCCCTTCCTGTTCATGACGCCCTTCGCCATCTTCTTCCTGCGCCAGTTCTTCCTCTCCATGTCCCGCGAAGTGGAGGAAGCCGCCATGCTCGACGGCGCCAAGCACCTGCGGATCTTCTTCCAGATCGTGCTGCCCAACGCCGCCGCCCCGCTGGCCACCCTGGCCCTGCTGACCTTCATCGGCCAGTGGAACGAATACTTCTGGCCGCTGCTGGTGGGCCAGGACGAAAACGTCCGCGTCCTCACCGTGGGCCTGGGCGTCTTCAAATCCCAGTCCCCGCAGGGCGCCCCCGACTGGTCCGGCCTGATGGCGGCAACCCTGATCGCTGCCCTGCCCGTCCTCCTGCTCTTCATCGCCTTCGGCAAGCGCGTGGTCAACTCCATCGGCTTCTCCGGCATCAAATAACCCCCGCCCAACGCACCCGCACCCTGCACATTCCTGAAAGGTTCACCATGAAGAAGACCCTCGGCGCCGTCGCTGCCGCCGCAGCCATCGCCCTCTCCCTGTCCGCCTGCGGCGGTTCCGCCCCCTCCGCCGAAGCGAAGGGTGAAATCAACTACTGGCTCTGGGACGCCAACCAGCTCCCCGCCTACCAGCAGTGCGCCGACGATTTCACCAAGGCCAACCCGGACATCAAGGTCAAGATCACCCAGCGCGGCTGGGACGACTACTGGACCACGCTGACCAACGGCTTCGTCGCCGGCACCGCCCCGGACGTCTTCACCAACCACCTCTCCAAGTACCCCGAGTACGCGGCGAAGAAGCAGCTGCTCTCCCTGGACGACGCCGTCGCGAAGGACGGCATCAAGCTGGACAGCTACACCAAGGGCCTGCCCGAACTGTGGGTCGGCCAGGACGGCAAGCGCTACGGCCTGCCCAAGGACTGGGACACCGTCGGGCTGTTCTACAACAAGGCCATGACCGACTCCGCCGGGCTCACCGCCGAGCAGATGGCGAACCTGGACTGGAACCCGCAGGACGGCGGCAGCTACGAGAAAGCGATCGCGCACCTGACCGTGGACAAGAACGGCAAGCGCGGCGACGAAGCAGGCTTCGACAAGAACAACGTCGCGGTCTACGGCCTCGGCCTCGCCGGCGGCGGCTCCGGCCAGGGCCAGACCGAGTGGAGCTTCCTGACCGCCACCACCGGCTGGACCCACACGGACAAGAACCCGTGGGGCACCAAGTTCAACTACGACGACCCCCGCTTCCAGGAGACCATCGCCTGGTGGGCCGGCCTGATCGAGAAGGGCTACATGCCCAAACTGGAAACCACCGTGGGCGCCAGCCTCGCGGACAACTTCGGTGCCGGCAAAGCCGCGATCAACACCACCGGCGACTGGCTGATTGGCCAGTACCAGAGCTACAAGGGTGTGGAAACCGCGTTCGCCCCCACCCCGAAGGGCCCCGGAGGCAAGCGCGCCAGCATGTTCAACGGCCTCGCCGACTCGGTCTGGGCGGGCAGCAAGAACCCGGCCGCCGCGGTCAAGTGGGTCGAATACCTGGGCTCCACCGCCTGCCAGGACGCCGTCGCCAAGAAGGCCGTGGTCTTCCCGGCCATCACCAGCTCCTCCGAGATCGCCGCGAAGGCCTTCGCGGACAAGGGCACCGACGTCTCCGCCTTCACCACCCACGTCAAGGACGGCACCACCTTCCTCTTCCCGATCGCGGACAAAGCAGCCAAGGTGGACGGCATCATGAAGCCGGCCATGGACGCCGTCCTCGCGGGCAAGAAGCCGGCCAGCTCCCTCACCGAGGCCAACAACCAGGTCAACGCCCTCTTCAAGTAGGGCCCACCCGCCCGGATGCCGCCGCTACCTCCTCGCGGCGGCGGCATCCGGTACCACCACCTGATTCCCTGCGGACCCGCGGCCCAGTCCCGGACGCGCCCCGAACCACCGAAAGAGACCTGCCATGGATCCCCTGTACCTCCGCTCCGCCAGCACCAGCCTGGTGATCAGCTTTGACAGCGGAGAGGCCGAGGTCATCCATTGGGGCGCCGATCTGGGCCCCTTCCTCCCGGACCTGGCCATCCTTGGTGCCCCCGTCACGCACTCCGCCGTCGACGCCGCCGTCCCCGCCGGTCTGCTGCCGCAGGCCTCTTCCAGCTGGCGCGGCCGCCCCGGCCTGCGCGGACACCGGATCGCCGACGGCGTGCCCGGCTACGACTTCTCCGTCCGGCTCCGCGTGGCGGAGGTGGCACCGGACGGCGCCGGCGCCGTCGTCATCATCCAGGCCGACGCCGACGCCGGGATCCGCGTGTCGTCCGTCCTGACACTGCACGACGGCGGCCTGTTGGAACTGCGCCACACCGTCACCAACACCGGGACCTCGCCGTTCCAGCTCGACGAACTGGCGACCGTGCTCCCGGTGGCCCAGGACGCCGTCGAACTCCTGGACCTGACCGGGCGCTGGTGCCGGGAACGCCACCCGCAGCGCCGTGCCATCCAGCAGGGCACCTGGGTGCGCACTGGACGGCACGGGCGCACCGGCCACGACTCCTCGCTGCTCTTCGCCGCGGGAACCGCCGGCTTCGGCAACCGCCACGGCAAAGTCTGGGCGACGCACCTGGCCTGGAGCGGCAACCACGAACAGTTCGCGGACAGCACCGCG
>DASWAW010000232.1:0-5866 GCA_036390955.1 Arthrobacter sp. | reverse complement strand
CTGCTGGGCCTGGTCGGAGGCGGCGGATCCATCCTCGCCGTCCCGGCCCTGGTCTACGGGGTCGGGCTGCCGCTTGCCGCGGCCATCCCGACCTCGCTGGTCGTCGTCGGCGCGTCCTCCGCCGTCGCGGTGCTGCCACGGCTTCGGACCGGGGTGAACTGGAGGCTGGCGCTGATCATCGGCGCCGCAGGAACCGTGACCGCCTACCTCGGTGCGATGGTCAACCGGCTCCTGGACCCGAAGGTTTTGCTGCTGGCCTTTGCTGCGATCATGGTCTTTGCCGGCGTCCGCATGCTGATGCCGTCCAAATCCGCAGGCGGTGCCTGCGCGTTGCCCGGAGGCGGTGTCAACTGGCGCAGCTGCCTGCCCAAGGCAATTGCGACCGGCGCCGTCGTCGGATTTCTGACCGGTCTGCTCGGCGTCGGCGGCGGCTTCCTGATCGTCCCTGCCCTCACTCTGGTTCTCGGGCTCCCGATGGCGGTGACCGTGGGCACGTCCCTGGTGATCATCGTCATCAACTCGGCCGCCGGCTTCGCCGCCCACCTGGGTGACCTGCAGATCGACTGGGCCGTCACGGCAGCCTTCGCGGGTGCAGCGATGGCCGCCTCGCTCGCGGCCGGGCGGCTCGGCTCCAGGATCCCGGACAAGGCGCTCAAGCGTGGCTTTGGCATCCTCGTGCTCGTTATCGCCGCCTACGTTGCGGCGCAGGCCCTCCTCTCCTAGCAGGGCCCGCACCCCCATGACGAAAGCGCCGGAGGACATGTCCTCCGGCGCTTTGTCATGCCCGGATCATCCTCTTGATTCCACTGGCCACGGGGAGGATCGTGGGCCCTGCGGCAGGACGTCGTGCCGCAGTCATGCTGTGTCCGTGGCGGGAGGAACGATGGCGGCTGGTGCGGTTTTCCGCATTGTTGTCGGGGTCGACGGATCGGACTCGTCGTTCGCAGCTCTGGCTTGGGCCCTTGATGAGGCGCTGCTGCGGTCAGGGGCGGTTTACGTTGTCACAGCCTGGCACTACCCCGTCATTGGTGACGCTGCCGGCAGGGCTGAGGACCATGAGGCATTCGGAGACAGCGCCCGGCAGGCACACGCCGATGCTATGCGGCGGGCATCCGAAGCCGGGGTGACGGTCACCGGTGAAGTGACGGAGGGGCATCCCGCGGACGTGCTCCTGAAGGCTGCCGCGGGGGCGGATCTGCTGGTGGTCGGATCGCGCGGCCATGGCGGGTTTGCCGAAATGCTCCTGGGCTCGGTATCGAGCCACGCGGTGCAGCATGCCCGTTGCCCTGTGCTGGTGGTCCGCAGCGGCGCGGATACAGTTCCAGGCTGAGCGGGGCCCGGGCCTGAGGGGCTCCTCCGTGCAGGTCTTTCCCAGGACAGGCACCGGATCGTTCACGTCCTCCAGGAGGCTGGCCACGGTCTGGGCATTGACGGGAGACGGTGTCAATGATGCCCCGGCGCTGTGCCAGGGGCGTGCTGATGGCACCGGTCCCGGGCGCCCTGCTTCTTCTGATATTCGCCGCCACCGTCACTGGCGGCTTCACTGCGGACCGGCTGAAGGTGCCCGCCTTCAGGAAGCTGCGGCTCCACACCGGCTGAACAACCGGCGAGAACCCCGCCGCAGCCGGGGTACGATGCGGGGCCGCGGGCAAAGCACCGGCGGCGGCCCTGTTTCCAGGGCCGCCGCCGGCGGTGACAATGGGTTGTTCTTGGTGCGTTTAGCTGGCGGGGGCGGTTTCGCGTGCCTGCTGGTGCGCGGTCCAGACGGCGTAGCTGCCGTCGAGTTCGACGACGTCGTAGCCGGCCCGGCGCAGGGCGCTGGCCGCGACGGAGTTCCGCACACCGCTCTGGCAGTAGCTGACGATGGTGCCTTCGGTGGGGAGCTCGTCCAGGTTCCACATCACCCGTCCGCCGCTGAGCTGGTGGGAGCCGGGGATGTGTCCGGCGGCGTGCTCGGTGCGGTTCCGGACATCCAGGACCATCGCGACGTCGAAGCCGGCAAGCTCCTCGGGCTGGATCAGTTTCGGGGTGCTGACGGGCAGTCCCTGAAGACCGGTGAGGTAGCCGGCGACGTTGTCGATGCCGACGCGCACCAGGTGGTCCCACATCTCCTGCGCGGAGGCCTGGTTCGGAGCCAGGAGCACCAGCGGGTTCTTGTCCGTTTCCGGGTTGACCACCCAGGCGCCGAAGCTCGCAGTGGACTTGCCGGCCGGGACGTTCAGCGATCCGGTCACGGTGCCCTGGTGGACCTGGTCGTTGGGGCGGGTGTCGATAAACGTGACCTTGTCCGCGGCGAGGTCTTCAGCGACGGTGGACGGGTCGAGTTCGGCCAGCGGGGCGCGTTCGCCCATCACGGCCGGGCCTTCGCGGTTTTCGCGCTTCATCCGGCCAAAGTACGCGTGGGCGTCGGGCTGGCCGTCGAGGAGCTCGGCGACGAAGCCTTCCTCGTCGTTGGCCGCCAGGTAAGGGCCCCACCAGGCGTAGAGCCGCTCGTAGCCCACGGTGGAGGACGGGATCGCGCCGAGGGCCTTGCCGCAGGCACTGCCCGCGCCATGGCCTGGGTGGACCTGGACATGGTCCGGAAGGGTCAGGAACTTATCGCGCAGGCTGGCGAAGAGCTGCTTGGCACCGCCGAAGCGCGTGTCCACCCCGCCGGCGGCCTCGTCGAGCAGGTCAGGCCGGCCCAGGTCCCCGGAGAAGACGAAGTCGCCGGAGAGCAGGTAGCCGGGGGCGTCGGCGAACGCGCCGTCGGTGATCAGGAAGGACAGGTGTTCCGGGGTGTGGCCGGGGGTGTGCAGGGCCTTGACCGTGATGTTGCCCAGGGTGATCACATCGTTGTCGTTGAGGCGCTCGGCCTCAAAGCGATACTGCCAGTCCGCTCCACCCTCGCCGGAGACATAGGCGGTAGCGCCGGTCGCAGCCGCCAGTTCACGGGTACCGGAAAGGAAGTCGGCGTGGATGTGGGTCTCGGTGACGGCCACGATCTTCATCCCGTTCGCTGCGGCGAGCTTGCGGTAGACGTCAATGTCGCGGCGGGGGTCAACGACGAGTGCTTCGCCCTTGGCCTGGCAGCCGATGAAATAGCTGGCCTGGGCGAGGTCTTCGTCGTAAATGCGCTCAATAAGCATGGGGCTCTCCTTCGGTGGGCGGTGGGGGAGTTTCCGTCAGGGATTCTCCGTTCCTCTAACTACCACGGTAATACCCCCTGGGGTATCTTGCAAATAGTCCGTGCGCGGCTGGATCCCGAAGGCCCGCTGCTAGCCGTTATACCCTCCGGGGTATAGAATTGGCAAAGTACCCATCACCTCTGGAGCCCGCCATGGAACTTGATTCAAAGGAAATTGCCCCCGTCGTCAACCGCCTCAAGCGGGCCCAGGGGCAACTCGCTGCCGTTATCCGCATGCTGGAGGAGGGGCGGGAGTGCAAAGACATCGTCACCCAGCTTGCCGCCGTCTCGAAGGCCCTGGACCGGGCAGGCTTCGCCATCATCGCGAGCGGCCTTGAGCAGTGCCTGGTGCGCGGGGATTCCAGCATGGACACGAAGGACCTGGAAAAGCTCTTTCTGTCCCTCGCCTGAGTCCCGTACCGGCTGTGACGGGCGGAGGACTCCCACACGCCTGGCGGGACGGGCGGCGGGGGAGAGGGCTTGAGCAACCCCGCGGCCCTGCTCCTGTCGGAGAGCGCGCCGGAGGCCAGGGCCGTCAGGGAAGATCCGGCACGGCTGCTCCCCGCCGCAGGCAACGGATTTGTCCCGGCTGACTCCGTTTTAGAGCAGGCTCGCCAGGGCCAGCCCGCCGGCGGCGGCAGCCACGGCCGCGGCGGCGGTGCCGATTCCGTTCAGAAGGGCCAGCCCGGTGCGGCGGGACTGGATAAGCCGGACCGTTTCAAAGCTGGCTGTGCTGAATGTGGTGTAACCGCCCAGGAAACCGGTTCCGGCGATGGCCTGCAGTTCGACGGGTGCCGCGTGGGCGATCACGGCCCCGGCGACCAGTCCCAGCAGGAAGGACCCGGTGACGTTGATGGCGATGGTTCCCACAGGCAGGGCGGTGCGGAGCCTGGAGCGGACCAAGCCGTCGACGACGAAGCGGGTACCGGCACCCAGCCCGCCGGCGAGGCCGAGCAGCAGGACGGTCAGGAGGGTCATTGTCGGGTCTCCTGCCGGTCGGGGCGGAGGGTCGCTTCCCGGCGTCGGGCAGTCCCGCTGTGCTGCCCGACGGCGACCCGGATCCCGGCCACTGTTGCCACGGCGCCGCCTAGCAGCGTGGCGCCGACATAGACCAGGGCGTCGGTGGGGCGTCCTGCCCCGAGGAGGGTGTTCGTTTCCAGCGCCAGGGTGCTGTAGGTGGTGAACGCGCCCATAAAACCGGTACCGGCGAGGAGGCGGATCGCCCGCAGCCGGCCGGCGTCCGGACCGCGCCGGACCAGTGCCTCCAGCAGGACGCCGAGCAGGAAGGCCCCGGCCAGGTTGATGATCAGGGTCGGCAGCGGCCAGCCGCCCGGGGACGGCAGGACGGTGCTGAGACCCAGGCGCGCCAAGGCTCCGAACACGCCTCCCGTGATGACGACCAGCACGAAGCCGGGATGCAGGTGCACCGGGCGGTGAGCGCGGGCCGCACCCAGGGTGCCGGCATCCGCTTCGGCAGCCCGGGCAGTTGCGGCCGTCTCGGGGCTTGGCGGTTCCATCAGTGGCCCTCCCGCCGGTGGTGCCTGGTGTGCGGCGCGAGCGGGACGACCAGGACCGGCCGGAGCTGGCGGTGCGTCAGGTGAACGGCCACGGAGCCGACGAGCAGCTCCTCGAACCGGGCTCCCAGTCCGCGTTCGCGGGTCCCGACGACGATGATGGATGCGTCCGCAGACTCGGCCAGCCGGCCCAGGGCACGGGCGGGGTCCCCTGCCAGGGTCACGAAGGACCAGCGGACCCCGCTTCCGTCCAGGGCCTCCTGCAGGCGTTCCCTGATTCCTGCGCTGATCCCTTCGATGTCGTCATCGATCCCGTCCGGATCGATCGGCAGGGTCTCGACCCGGCCGTCCGGCTCTTCGGCGAGGTAGGTGGTCACGTCCACGTATGCGCAGATCAGATTGACGTTCAAGCTGGAGGCCAGTTCCGCTGCCCGGTGCGCGACCGCCAGGGGCTGGCCGGGCACGACGCCCATCAGCACCGGCCCGGTGATCTTTCGCGGGACATAGGGGCTAGCCCCGGAGACGGACCGGGTCTCGTTGGCTGGCTCATTCATGAGCGCTCCTGTCGCTGGGTGTCGGCGTCGGTGGGGTGGGTTCCGGTGGGTTTGTGGGGATTCATCGGTCCTCGTCGGTGAGGTCCAGGAGGCGGTTGTTTTGGCGGCGCGTCCCCCGGACCGGCGTCGCGGATCTCAGCTGCCCGCAGCCGGAGCCCGCGGCGGGATCCGCCACGAACGTATCACCTGTTTCCCCGGACCTGTGCGACACGATTGCCCCGGATCCGCCGAGGGAGGCGTCCCTGGGCGTGTCGAAGGCATCGCTCACGGTTCCGGCCTGGTTCGGTTTGATCACGCCCGCGGTGATGGCCGGCCGCCGGTCGGGTTCGTCTTCGTCCAGGAGGTCGTTCAGGCTCCAGAGGAGTTCGAGCGGATCGGTGAGCCTCGCCCGGGAATGCAGGCCGTGCGGAGCGTGGGGGAGCGGGACGCCTTCTCCGGGTCCGGACATGACTCACCTACCTTCGTAACGACAAAAGGTAGGAACCATCAGCTACTCGGCGGTTCGAACAGCCACGCACGTTGGTGCTGCTCCGGCGGGATCCATCACCGTGATTCAGAGACTACAGGGACAGAAGCGACGGCCGCCACCCTATGACGCCGTCACTATGCGGGCGACGCGCCGTCAATGTCTG
>DASWAW010000231.1:0-2702 GCA_036390955.1 Arthrobacter sp. | reverse complement strand
AGCGGATCGGGCGCCGACGGCTGGGTCCCTTTCAGGATCATCGCGGAATGGCGCACTGAGCGGAAGGCATCTACCTGCGTCGCTGCGGGGACGGGATTTAACCCGTGCCGGCTACTTGAAGTTCAAGAACATGTATTTAAGCCTAGCAGACGGTCCGGCAGCTTCCGGCCCGCCGCAGGCAGACGGTCCGGCTGCCAGACGGTCCATCGCCCTACGGCCCAACGCCGCGGTTTCGCCTACGGGCCGGGGGCCAACTAATCTGGGCAGTTATGGAGTCTGCACACTATTTCAGCGCCCAACCGGCCGGGCCGTTCACCCGCAAGCCACTGACCGTGGAGCTTGCCGGTGAGACACGGCACCTGCAGACGTCCTCGGGCATCTTCAGCCCGGACGGCATCGACAAGGGCACAGCCGTGCTACTTGCCGAGGCGCCCGCCCCGGCGCCGCAGGGGACGCTCCTGGACATCGGCTGCGGCTGGGGTCCGATCGCGCTGACCATGGCACTGCGGGCACCGCACGCCCGGGTCTACGCCGTGGACGTCAACGAGCGGTGCGTGACCCTGACCAACGAGAACGCCGCGCTGCTGGGACTGGGCAACGTCACGGCCAGCACGCCCGACGCCGTCGACCCTGGCCTCCGCTTCGACACGATCTGGTCCAACCCGCCGATCCGCGTCGGCAAGGACGAGCTTCATGCCCTGCTGCTCCTGTGGCTGCCGCGGCTGGCGCCCGGCGGCTCCGCGTGGCTGGTGGTGCAGAAGAACCTGGGCTCGGATTCCCTGCAGCGCTGGCTGGCCGCGGAGCTGGACAGCAGTTTCACCGTGACACGTGAGAGCACCTCAAAGTCGTTCCGCATCCTTCGGGTCAGGAAAGCGTCCCACTAGCGACGATCACCGCGGGGCCGCTGAGCTCGACGTGCTCGTGGCCCTCCGCCCCAAGGAAGAACTTCACTCCAACGACGCCGCCCGGTACGTGGACGCTCCACACGTCCGGGGCGCCCTGGCCGGCCCAGTGCCGGATGGCGACGGCGGCCGCGCAGGCGCCGGTGCCGCAGGACTGCGTTTCCCCGACTCCCCGTTCATGGACGCGCATGGTGATGGTCCCGACGCCGTCGTGGACCAGCGGCTCGGACGGCACGACGAACTCCACGTTGGTGCCGTGCGCCGGGGTCGGATCCACGTGGGGTGCGGTAAAGAGCTGCGTGGCCTCCAGCTCGGCCAGTTCGGCCAGCGCCACGACCGTATGCGGGTTCCCCATGCTGACGGACAGGGCGGGCCTGGCCACTTCCAGCCCCGCCGCGCTGACCAGCGAATCCATGGCCCGTGCGGTGGCCTCGCCCGGAAAGATGAATTCCCAGGGGCCCATGTCGACGGCGTAGCCGGCGGCGGTGCGAACGATCGTCTTGGCGCCGCCCCGAGTGCCGATGGTCAACGATTCACCCGCGGGGAGCTGGACCAGGCCTTCGGCGATCAGGAAGTGCACGAAGACGCGGACGCCGTTGCCGCACATCTCGGAGAGCGAGCCGTCGCCGTTGCGGTAGTCCATGAACCACTCGGCGTCCGGGTTCCGGGTGAGCAGCTCCTGGCCTTCGGCGAGCAGCCGGGACGGGACGGCGCGGATCAGTCCGTCGCCGCCGATTCCGCGGTGCCGGTCACAGAGTGCCGCGACCTGCTCCGGGGTCACTGCCAGGGTGCCGTTGGGGTCGGCGAGGAGCACAAAGTCGTTCCCCGTGCCGTGGCCTTTGGAAAACTTGAGTCCGCTCAGGGCTGCAGTGTCACCGGTGGGGTTGCGGTCAGCGGCCACGGCCAGGGTTTCGTCCATGCTCCAAGGTTACCGTTCCGGCCCGGACCGCCGGCAAACCGCCCCGGCAGCTCCTCCTCCTGTCGCGGGACTTTCAGCCGGCGAGGCCGAGCGCGGCGGCCTTGGCCACGAGGTCCGGGTCCTGCCAGTCCAGCCAGTGGATCCGGGGGTCGGCGCGGAACCAGGTGAGCTGGCGGCGGGCGAACTGGCGGGTCGCGATGATGGTCTCCTCCGCGGCCTGCGCAGCATCGGATTCGCCGTCGAGGACCTTCAGGAACTGGGCGTAGCCGAGGGCGCGCGGGGCCGTCCGGCCGAGCCGGAGCCCGGCGGCGTCGAGCGTCCGGACCTCCTCGAGCAGCCCGCGGTCCACCATGGCGTGGACCCGGCGGGCGAGCCGTTCCCGGAGCTGTTCCCGGTCCACTGCAAGCCCGACCTGCACGGCGGGCTGGGCGTACTCGCGGGTGGGCATGAAGGAGCTGAAGGGCCGTCCGGTGAGTTCGAACACCTCGAGGGCGCGGATGATCCGGCGTGCGTCGCCGAGCCGGCCGGCGGAGACCGGGTCCACGGCTTCCAGCCGCGCCCGCAACGGCGCCGCCCCACCGGTTTCCAGTTCCGCCTCAAGCCGACGCCGGATGGCCGGATCCGTGCCCGGGAATTCCAGTATGTCAAGGGCGGCGCGGACATAGAGCCCGGAGCCGCCGGCCAGGATGGCGCGTTTTCCGCGGGCGTGGATGTCGGTGATGAGCGCACGTGCCTGGCCTTGGAAATCCGAGACGCTCGCTTCCTCGGTCACGTCCAGAATGTCCAGGAGGTGGTGCGGCACTCCCCTGCGTTCGGCCTCGGTGATCTTGGCCGTGCCGATGTCCATGCCGCGGTAGAACTGCATGGAGTCGGCGTTGATG
>DASWAW010000230.1:0-1828 GCA_036390955.1 Arthrobacter sp. | reverse complement strand
GCGCCCAGGTCCAGCCCGATCGGGGAATGCAGCCGGTCGGCCTCCTCGGGCGCCACGCCGGCGGCGAGCAGCGATGCCATCCGCTGGGCGTGGCTCCGCCGCGATCCCATCGCCCCGACGTAGGCCAGGTCCAGGCCAAGCGCGGCCTGTAGGAGCGGGATGTCGAACTTGGGGTCGTGCGTGAGGATGCAGACCACTGTCCGGGCATCGATCCGGCCGGCCGCGGCTTCGGCCGCCAGGTACCGGTGCGGCCAGTCGGTCACCACCTGGTCCGCCACGGCGAACCGTTCCTGCCCCGCGAAAGCCGGCCGGGCGTCGCACAAGGTGACGTGGTAGCCGAGCAGCCGGGCGGCCGGCACCAGGGCCGCGCCGAAATCGTTGGCGCCGAACACCAGCATCCGGGCCGGCGGCAGCCTGCTCTCCACCAGCAGGGTGATCGGTTCGGCGGCGGGCAAACCCGCTCCGGTGTCGCCGTAGCAGCCGGATTCCGCCGCCAGCCGCACCACACCGGTGGTCCCGTTCCTCAGCAGGGGCTCGAGCTGCGCGGCGGCCGCCTGCAGCAGGGAGCGGGCCCCGCCGGCGACTCCCAGCAGGGCGGCCACGGCGGCGGACTGCGCCACGCGGTAGCTGGCCGGATCCGGGATAACGACGGCGCCGGCACTTCGCGGAGACCCCGTGGCATGCGCATCGATCCGGCGGATGAGCGCCAGGCCCGCTGCGGGATCGTGGGCGTCCAGGGCGGTCAGGCGCTCCGGCCTGAGGCCCCCGAGGGTGTCGGCCAGCAGTTCGATGTGGACGTCCAGCTCGCCCCCGCAGGTGAGCCCGACGGCGAAGGCGTCCTCGGCGCTGTAGCCGAAGAACTCCCGGCGCGTGCCGCCGTCGGCCATCACTTCCAGGGCCGCCGCGACGACGGCGCCCTCAACGCAGCCGCCGGAGAGGCTGCCGAGGACATCGCCGGACTCGGAGACCAGCATGGAGGTTCCCACCGGGCGCGGCACGGACCCGCCGGCGCCCACCACGGTGGCCACGGCGCAGCGCTGGCCGGACGCAGCAGGCCACCATTCGCCCAGTGACGGCATCAGATCCAACATGGCTGCACTCTCTTTTCCTGTGCGGCGGTCGTGTGCATATTCTCGTTCCAATCGGTGTCCGGGGACAGCACCGCCGCGGCGGCGTGGCCCAGAAGCGCTGCGCTTCCGGATTTCCGCACCCGGGATCCCCGGCGCGGCGGTCCGAAAGCGCAGCGCACGTCCGGATCTCAGGCGCCCAGCAGCGCGTTGATGGGGCCGCGGGAGAAGTAGACCAGGAATCCGGCCGTCACCACCCACATGAGCGGATGGATCTTCTTGGCCTTCCCGGACGCTGCCCCGATGATGGCCCACGAGACAAAGCCCACGCCGATGCCGTTGGCGATCGAGTAGCTCAGCGGCATCGTGACGATGGTCAGGAACGCCGGCAGGGCCACCGCGAACTTGGTGAACTTGATCTCGCGGATCTGGGCCATCATCATGGCGCCCACCACCACCAGGGCGGCGGCGGCCACTTCCAGCGGGACCACGCTGGTGAGTGGGGTAAGGAACATGGAGCCCAGGAACAGGACACCGGTGACCACGGAGGCCAGTCCGGTCCGGGCGCCCTCGCCGATGCCTGCGGCGGAATCGATGTAGACGGTGTTCGAGGATCCCGAGGTGGCGCCGCCGGCCACTGCACCGAAGCCTTCCACGATGAAGGCTGACTTGAGCCGCGGGAACGTGCCGTCCTTGTGGGCGACGCCGGCGCTCTTGGCGAGTCCGGTCATGGTGCCCATGGCATCGAAGAAGTTGGTGAA
>DASWAW010000229.1:0-1969 GCA_036390955.1 Arthrobacter sp. | reverse complement strand
GTCATCAATGACACCGCCTACCTGCGCTGGGTCGACGTCGCCCCCGTCCAGGGCCCGGCCCTGCAGCGGATCGCGGACGTCGAGGTGCTGCGCCGCAACGCAGAGCTCGCCGGCCGTACCGAGGCCAACCTGGACCCGGCGTTCGGCGGCAACCGCTGGATGCTGGAGCAGATTCCGAAGGAACGCGACCGCACCAGGGTCCGCCTGGACAAGTCCCGGTCAGAACTCGCGAAGCTGGCCGTGGACATCGCTGCCCTGGAAGCCGAATCCGCCCGCTACGACTACACACTGGGCCTCACCGACGTGAACCCCGGCCCGGCAGGGGTCCTCCGATGACCGCGGAATCCCTCCTGGCTGCGTACAGCGCCTGGCTGCTCGCCTGGATGGCCCCACTCTGGCTGCTGTCGTTCCTGTACCGCAGCGTCAGCCGCACCATCGCCTGTTACGGGATCGAAGAGGGTAGCCCGGCGGCAGTCGTTGTTCCGGCCCGCCCGCTGCACCTTCCCCGCATCCACCTGGCCGCGGCCTGACGGCCGCCGTCGGCCAGGCACTGAAATGTCCCACACACTGCGGGACATTTACTGGCCGCCGTCGGCCACTAAACCCGCAATAACCCTCGCACTATTTTGATTTGAGCCCTAAAATCAAAACAACGGCCCGCTTATTTCGACTTTCTGGAGGATCCATGACCGCCTGGCCCGCCCACGGCAGCAAGATTGTGCCCTGGAAATCCTCCGGCCGGCCACCGCGGGAGGACCGGGAGTTCACCGAAGTCACCGTCTCACTGCCGCCGATGATCGCAGATCTCTGGTTCGAGCCCGGCCGGGAAACCATAGTCGCCCTCGAGGAGGCCGCCGTCGCGGTTGCTTCCCTGGACGTCACCGCCGGGACCCGGATGGCCGCCATCAGCGGCTTCCTGCTGCGCAGCGAAGCCGTGTCCTCCTCCAAGATCGAGCACGTCGACGCCAACCGGGACGACTACGCCCGGGCCATGATCGGGCTGAAGGCCAGCGCCGACGCCCGCTCCATGGTGGCGGCCGCCGACGCCGTGCAGGGCATGATCGACGACGCCGGGCACACCGGGGCGATCCGGACGGAGGCCATGCTCGCCGCGCACCGCACCCTGATGAAGGACGATCCGGTGGACGCCGTGTATGCCGGGAAGTTCCGTGACGTGCAGAACTGGATCGGCGGCTCGGACCATTCCCCGCGCGGGGCCATCCATGTCCCGCCGCCGCCGGAGCTGGTTCCCGGGCTCATGGAGGACCTGTTCGTCTTCTGCAACCGCACCGACGTCCCCATCATGGCGCAGGCCGCGATCGCGCACGCGCAGTTCGAATCCATCCACCCGTTCACCGACGGCAACGGCCGCATCGGCCGGGCGCTGATCGGCGCCATCTCCCGCCGCCGGAAGCTGACCCGCAACACCGTCACCCCGATCGCCTCCGCGATGGTCGCCGACGTCGACCGGTACTTCGCCCTGGTCAACAACTACCGGACCGGGGACGTGGACCCGTTCGTGCTCTACCTGGCCCGCTCCGCCGTCCACGCCTCCGACGCCGCCCGGGAATCCGTCGCGGCCCTGGACGCACTGCCGGCCATGTGGCTTGACCTGGCCCGGCCCCGGAAGGGCTCCGCGGACGAGAAGATCATCCCGTGGCTGCTGGAGCGCCCCGTGTTCGAGGCACACAACGCCGCGCACGTCGCCGGCGTCTCGGAGACCTCCGTGTACGGCGCGCTGGACCGCCTCACCAAGGCCGGTGTCATCACCCCGATCACCCAGACCAAACGCAGCCGCGCCTGGGTGGCCACCGAGGTGCTCGACGAGGTGGACCGGCTCAACCAGCGCCTCGCCGACATCGACAAGGCCGCCTGACCGGTACCACCGCCCGGCCCGGCTGGCCGGCCGGTGAGCGGAAAGCCAACTTCCGCACACATGGTGGCCATGACCACCACACTGACCCGCCCG
>DASWAW010000228.1:0-3024 GCA_036390955.1 Arthrobacter sp. | reverse complement strand
CAACTGGGGCTGTGCAGGGTTTGGGTCATGGGAGACGTCCTTCCTCCTGATCGTGCGTATGGGAGGGACAACATTGGCCCGCATCGGTGCGCCGGTGTGATGGGCACAACAAAGTTTTTTCTTATTCGAATTGTAGGTCAGGGCCGCGTCCTGCACTAACAGTTACGCGACCGCCGGCCAGGAATTGCGCGAACACCAACTGTCTGCTGTCCGCTGCTTTCCTTGCTGCCACGACGCTGTGGAGACGGGCTCTGCGAGGGGTGACTCCGCGGCCCGGTTGCCGGGGCTGAGCTACTTGGTGCCCTCAGCTTCCGGCGCGGTTCCGGTGGCCTGGTGGCCGGATGCTCCGGCCGCCGGCGCTCCCGTGGCGGGCTTGGTGCCGCCCGTGGATTCCTTTGACGCTTCAGCTGGGGCGGAAGCGTGGCCTGGACCGCTTTGGTTATCAGGGAGATTACCACGCGACTCACTATTTGAGACAGCAGAATCCGAATGGCGGACACCCGCAGCGTCGGCCGGAACGGTGGCCGGCTCCTTGGCAGCTGCGCCGGTAGCGGCGTCGGCGTCGGCCGTTGCGCCGGCGCCTGCGGCGGCGACGGCATCAGCGTCGGCCTCAGCGTCGGCCTCGGCGGCAGTCGCGGACGGTTCGTGGCCCGGAAGGTAGACAGTGTCGGGCTCCGTGCGCTTGCGCAGGCCCAGGATGATGAACGCGGCCAGCGCGCCCAGCAGGACGAAGATGCTGGTCCACACGTTCAGCCGGGTGGTGATGCCGAAGAGGCTGATCTGCTCGGCGTCGTCGATCCGCATCGCTTCGATCCAGACCCGGCCCAGCGTGTAGTAGACCGCGTAGAGGCAGAACAGCCGGCCGCGGCGGAAGCTGAACCTGCGGTCCAGCAGCAGCAGGATGCCGACGCCGGCCAGGTTCCACAGGGATTCGTAGAGGAACGTCGGGTGGAAGAGTGTGTCCGCGGCCATGCCGGGCGGGAAGTTCGGGTTGTCGGCGTCGATCTGCAGCCCCCACGGGAGCGTGGTGGGGCCGCCGAAGAGTTCCTGGTTGAAGTAGTTGCCCCAGCGGCCGATGGCCTGGGCCAGCAGCAGTCCGGGCGCCGCGGCGTCCATGAAGGCACTCAGCTTGACCCCCGCCTTGCGGCAGCCGATCCATGCGCCCAGGGCGCCCAGCAGCACGGCGCCCCAGATGCCGAGTCCGCCGCGCTGGAGCTGCGGGATCAGGGACAGGTCACCGGTGCCGTCGAAGCCGGGGCCGAAGTACGCGTCGGGTGAGGACACCACGTGGTAGAGCCGTCCGCCGATGATGCCGAAGGGGATGGCCCAGATGGCGATGTCCCAGACGCTGCCCTCGGGGGCGCCGCGCTTGGCCCAGCGCACCGAGGTGAGCCAGAGGCCGGCGATAATGCCGAGCAGGATGCACAGGGCGTAGGCGTGGATGCGCAGGGTCCCCCACGGCAGCGGGATGTCGAAGCCGGACCAGTCCGGACTCGGAATGCTCGCGGGAATCATCGCTGCGGCGTGGAGGACTGACTGCATGTGCTTAGGCTTCTTCCCTGGTAAGGCCGGTGCTGAGGTCTTTCGTCAAGGACGCTACCGCATCCACACCGCCGTCGCCGATGGCCACGACGAGCGCGGTGCCGACGATCACGCCGTCCGCGTAGGCGGCGATCTCGCGGACCTGGTCCGCGTTCGACACACCCAGCCCGACGCAGACGCGCTCGGCGCCGGCAGCGTGCGCGGCGGCCACAACGTCCTTGGCCGCGGAACTCACCGAGGTGCGGGCGCCGGTGACGCCCATGATCGAGACGGCATAGACAAAGCCCCGGCTCGCGTCGACGGTGCGCTTCATGCGCTCCGGCGATGAGGACGGCGCCACCAGGAACACCCGGTCCAGACTGTACTTGTCCGAGGCCGCCATCCAGTCGGCGGCTTCATCCGGGATCAGGTCCGGGGTGATGAGCCCGGCTCCCCCGGCTTCGGCCAGCTGGCGGGAGAATTCCTCCACGCCCATCCGGACCACGGGGTTCCAGTAGGTCATGACGAGCACGGCGGCGTCGGTCTTGCTCGTGATGCCGCGGACGACGTCGAAGACCTGCTTGACGTGGAAGCCCTTGTTCAGCGCCTCGGTGGTGGCCGCCTGGATGACCAGGCCGTCCATGACCGGGTCGGAGTACGGGATGCCGATTTCGATCAGGTCGGCGCCGTTTTCCGCGAGGGCGATGCCGGCCGCGATGGTGTCCTCGACGCTGGGGTAGCCGGCGGGCAGGTAGCCGATGAGGGCGGCGCGGCCCTGGGCCTTGGCGCGGTCAATGGCCGCGGCCGATTTGCTGGCGGTCCGGGCGGTGCCCGGTTCCTGGACGCTGCTCACAGTTGCTCCCCCTCTTTGGCGATCTCGTGTTCGGGTGAGTCCTTGTCCAGCAGGTCGAACCATTCGGCGGCGGTGGCCACGTCCTTGTCGCCGCGGCCGGAGAGGTTCACGATCACGATCTTGTCTGATGCATTGCCGGATTCTCCGGCTTCGGCGGCGATCCGCTGCCCGACCTTCATGGCACCGGCCAGGGCGTGCGCGGACTCGATGGCGGGGATGATGCCCTCGGTGCGGCAGAGCAGCCGGAACGCGTCCATCGCCTCGCTGTCGGTGATGGGCTCGTAGCTGACGCGTCCGATGTCCGCGAGGTAGGAGTGCTCCGGGCCGACGCCCGGGTAGTCCAGGCCCGCGGAAATGGAGTGCGATTCGATGGTCTGGCCGTCGTCGTCCTGCATCAGGTAGGAGCGCGCGCCGTGCAGCACACCGGGCTTGCCGAGGGTGATGGTGGCGGCGTGGCGGCCGGTTTCGACGCCCTCGCCACCGGCCTCGAAGCCGTAGATCTTGACCGAGGGATCATCCAGGAAGCCGTGGAAGATGCCGATGGCGTTCGAGCCGCCGCCGATGCAGGCGCAGACGGCGTCGGGCAGGCGGCCGGTCTGCTCCAGGATCTGGGCACGGGCCTCCTCGCCGATGACCTCGTGGAAGTACCG
>DASWAW010000227.1:0-2118 GCA_036390955.1 Arthrobacter sp. | reverse complement strand
GGGCATCGTCCTGATTCTGGTGTGGTCCGTGTGGCTGCTGGTCAGCGCCTGGTTCGGCAGGGATGCGCCCGCCGGCGGGCGGACGCGGGGATAAGGGACGGCGACGGCGGGACCTCCCGAAATCGTCGAACTACCCGGAGGCAGGGTAGCCGTCGTCCGTCCTATGTGAACCGGTGCGATTATCCGCCGGCCGGTTGGAAGAGTTCGACCACGTTCCCGGAAGGATCTTCCAGCAGGATCTGCTGGCCGCCCGGGCCAGTGACAATGTCGTTTCGGAACGACAGGCCGGCTGCGCGCAGTCGGTCCACCTCGGCCGCGATGTCGGCCACGATGAGGTGGATCCGGTTCCATCCTCCCGGTGCCGGCACTGTCCCGTCCGGCATCGGCCGGCCCGCCGAGCTACTTGGTCCGCTCAGCAGAAGCCGCAGCCGGCCCCGGGCGACGTCGGCGAACGCCGGTGCGGCGCTCATCCGGAGGGTGAAGCCGAGGTGATTTGTGTAGAAGTCGACCGCCGCATCGACGTCGTCCACCATGTAGCGGACGCTGACCATGTCCGCAAAGTCGTCGGGCATTTCTAGCTCCTTTCCGAACTCGTTTGGCGGATGTGGGTGATGCTCATACCGGAAGTTTGCCAATTCCGGCCGATCAATCCAAGCGGATTGGTGCAGCTGGGCGGCACTGTAGGGCGCCGCCAGCCGGAACGGACGACGGCGGGACGTCCCGCCGTCGTCCGCTGGACCGTGCAGCGGCGGTCAGCCCTGGACCCGTTGGCGGTAGTCCCGCGGAGTTTCGCCGGCGTCGTTCAGGAAGTGCCGGTTGAAGTTGGACAGATTCGAGAAGCCCACCTCGAAGCAGATGGCGGAGACGGCCTTGTCGCTGTGCTCCAGCAGGCGGCGGGCATGGGCGAGCCGCAGTTTGCGGACCAGGTCACTAAAGTTCTGGCCGGTGGCACGTTTGAAGTATTTCGAGAACGTCGGCTCCGACATGCCGACCAGCGCCGCAGCCTCGGACATCTTGACGCTGCCGGCGTGGTTGCTGAAGACGTACTCCAGGACGATGTCCACCACGGCCGCGGCCTGCCCGTCGAGCTGGGGCCTGAACCATTCGTCGGCTAGGTAGCGCCGTTCTTCCTGGGGCGCGCGGGCCAGGACCGTGAGCAGCTCAAACAGGTGGTGCAGCCGCTCCAGGCCGGTGGAGGTGCCCATGGCGTCGATGGATGCGGCGGCGGACCTGGCGGAGTGGCCCAGGAACTCGATTCCGCGCGAGGACTGTTCCAGCAGGGGTTTGACCTCAGCCATCTCCGGGAGGAGTGCGGTCGCCTGTTCCACCCATTTTCCGTCGAACTGGATGAGGGCGTCCCTGCCGTGGAGGACCTCCCCGGGCTCGAGGTCGCTGACCCAGTCGTGCGGCAGCCCCGATCCCACCAGGGCCACGTGTCCGGCCTCGAACGTGCCGATGTGGTCTCCCACGATGAATTTCCCGGTGCCCTTCCGGATCAGGTGCAGCTCGTATTCGGGATGGTAGTTCCAGCGTGCCACCGGGCTGGGATAGTCGTGCTCGTGCCACCGGACGCAGTGGTTCGGGTCGTCCGGGATGACCTCCCGGTTGGCGCGCATGCCCAGCAGCCGTTCTGCCAGCCGGGCCGTTGCGCCGTCGCTGGGGTCCGAGCTCATGGTGGCCCTCCCTGACGTGTGGTTATGAAATTTCGACAGCACATTCGCTGCCTTCTCCCAGAGTAGTGCCCCGCCGGACGCCGGTCAGGAAAATTAGTATCAGAATCTGGCAACCACGGCGCTAGTTGTGCCCTGCCCCACAGGCCTAATCTTGAGGAACATCAGCGAGGCACCCCGGCTTCCAGCCCAGGTCCCGCTTCCGGCGCCGCACCCCGACACAGCAGTCGGAGCGCAGGTCGCCTTGCACCCCCGAAGAACAAAGGAGTCCTTGAATGCGCGCAAAAACACGCGTCGCCGCGTTGGCCGCAGGTGCCCTGTGCGTGGCGCTCAGCGCCTCAGCCTGTGCAGGTGCCGGCGGAGGAAATTCCGCAGGAGACCCGAACGCCATCAATGTCCTGATGGTGAACAACCCCC
This sequence comes from Arthrobacter sp., assembly GCA_036390955.1. Taxonomy (GTDB): domain Bacteria; phylum Actinomycetota; class Actinomycetes; order Actinomycetales; family Micrococcaceae; genus Arthrobacter. The sequence goes on along the minus strand of DASWAW010000227.1, from coordinate 31 downwards.
AGATGGAGGACCTGCAGCGGCTCACCGCGGA
>DASWAW010000226.1:0-1807 GCA_036390955.1 Arthrobacter sp. | reverse complement strand
TGTGACGCCCGAAACCTGCAGGAAACGTTCTCCGTCTACTCTGGCAACACCGCGGCGCCGCCAGGCCCGTGACCGCCGGTGTTGAAGGGATTCCGTCATGCATCTTCTGCCCCGTGAGCAGGAAAAGCTCATGATCGTGGTCGCGGCCGACCTCGCCCGCCGGCGCCAGGCGCGGGGGCTGAAGCTGAATTTTCCCGAGGCCGTTGCCATCATCAGCTACGAGCTGATCGAGGGCGCCCGGGACGGCAGGACCGTGGCGGAGCTGATGAGCTACGGCACCACCGTGCTCCGCCGCGAGGACGTCATGGAGGGCGTCCCGGAGATGATCCACGACGTCCAGATCGAAGCCACCTTCCCGGACGGCACCAAGCTCGTCACCGTCCACGATCCGATCCGTTAGGGAGCCCGATGATTCCCGGAGAATATGTTCTCAGCCCCGAGCCGGTGCTGGTCAACGCCGGCCGCGAGGCGGTCGACGTCGTGGTGACCAACACCGGCGACCGTCCCGTGCAGGTGGGCTCGCACTTTCACTTTGCCGAGGCGAACGCCGCCCTGACGTTCAACCGGCGGGCCGCCTACGGCCGGCGCCTGGACATTCCGGCGGGCACGGCGGCACGCTTCGAGCCGGGGGATAGCAAGACCGTCCGGCTGATCGAGCTCGCCGGCCGGCGTGAGGTCTACGGTCTCAGCAACGCGGTCAACGGAGCTCTTGCCTCGATTGAAGGAGCACGCAAGTGAGCTTCGAGATGCCCCGCAGGCAGTACGCGGACCTGTACGGACCCACGACCGGCGACTCCATCCGCCTCGCTGACACCGAGCTCTTCCTTGAGATCGAGAAGGACCTCACCGTCTATGGCGAGGAAGTCGTCTTCGGCGGCGGCAAGGTGATCCGCGACGGCATGGGCCAGAACGGCCAGTTGACCCGGGACGGGGACGACAGTAGCGGTTTCGGCGGCGAAATTCCGGACACCGTGATCACCAACGTGGTCATCCTCGACTACACCGGGATCTACAAGGCCGACGTCGCGCTCCGGGACGGCCACATCTTCCGGATCGGCAAAGCCGGCAACCCGCAGATCACCGACGGCGTGGACATCGTGATCGGCGCCAGCACCGAGATCATTGCCGGCGAGCGGAAGATCCTCACGGCCGGCGGCGTGGACTCCCATATCCACTTCATCTCCCCGGACCAGGTCCCTGCCGCCCTGTGCAGCGGTGTGACGACGATGATCGGCGGCGGCACCGGGCCCGCCGAAGGCACCAAGGCCACCACCGTCACGCCCGGCAAGTGGCACATCCAGCGCATGCTGCAGGCCGCCGAGGGGCTCCCGATCAACATTGGCCTGTTCGGCAAGGGGCACGCATCCGCCGTCGAACCCCTGGCCGAGCAGATCCGCGCCGGCGCCATCGGGCTGAAAGTCCACGAGGACTGGGGCTCCACGACCTCCTCGATCGACACCTCGCTGAAGGTCGCGGACTGCTATGACGTCCAGGTGGCCATCCACACCGACACCCTGAACGAGTGCGGCTTTGTGGAGGACACGATCCGGGCCATTGACGGGCGCGTGATCCACACATTCCACACCGAGGGCGCCGGCGGCGGGCACGCCCCGGACATCATCAAGATCGCCGGGCTGCCCAACGTCCTTCCGGCCTCCACCAACCCCACGCTGCCGTACACCCGCAACACCATCGAAGAGCACCTGGACATGCTCATGGTCTGCCACCACCTGAATCCGGACATCCCGGAGGACGTGGCGTTCGCGGACTCCCGCATCCGCGCCGAGACCATCGCCGCCGAGGACGT
>DASWAW010000225.1:0-2902 GCA_036390955.1 Arthrobacter sp. | reverse complement strand
GCCATGTCCGAGCGGAACGCGGCCTTGTTCTTGTACATGTTGACGAGTTCCTTGAGCTTCACGTGCTCCTCGTCCCAGCGCTTCCGGAGCTCCTCGAAGCGGGCATTCCGGTCCGCGCGCGCGTCCACGTAGGAGCCGAAGCCGCCGCCGTGGATCCAGGCGCCGGCGCCGTTGATGCCCGGTTCAAGGGTGACGATGCGGCCCGCGGCGTTGTTCAGCAGTTCGCGGTCGTGGCTGATGAAGAACACGGTTTTCTTCGACTCATTAAGCTTCGCCTCAAGCCAGCGCTTGCCCGGGACGTCGAGGTAGTTGTCCGGCTCGTCGAGCAGCAGCAGCTCATCGGGGCCGGCGAAGAGCGCCTCAAGCACCAGCCGCTTCTGCTCACCGCCGGAGAGGCTCGACGCCGGACGGTGCTGGGCGCGGTCAAAGGGCAGGCCCAGGGCGGCCATGCAGACCTCGTCCCAGACGGTTTCGACGTCGTAGCCGCCGGCGTCGCCCCAGTCCACGATCGCCTGGGCGTACTTCATCTGGGTGGGCTCGTCGTCGTGTTCCATCATCGCCAGTTCCGCTTCGTCCACGGTGCGGGCGGCAGCGGCCAGCGCGGGCGGCGCGGCGGAGACGAGAAGGTCCCGGACGGTGGATTCATCCCGGACCTGGCCCACGAACTGGCGCATGATGCCCATGTTGCCGGAACGTCCGATCACGCCTTCATCGGCGATGAGATCGCCGGAGATGATGCGGAACAGCGTCGTCTTGCCCGTTCCGTTGGGTCCGATCAGCGCCGTCTTGGTCCCGTCCGGGACCTTGAAGGTCACCCCGTTGAGCAGCTGCGTGCCGTCGGAGAGGAAGTAATCGATGCTGGAAACGTCAATATGAGCCACCCCTCCATCCTCCCACGGACGCGGCGGCAGCCTTCAGGCGGCCTCAGCCCGCCGCGGTGAGGAACTCCTTCAGAAGCGGGCCGGAGACGGTGGCGCCGAGCCCGCCTTCCTCGACGAACACGGCAACCGCGAGGTCCCCGTGCACCGCCACGATCCAGGCGTGGGTTTTGGGCGGGTCGTCGGAACCGAACTCCGCGGTCCCGGTCTTGGCGCCGACGGGGGCGCCCGGTACGGACGCCAGGAAGCCGGCGTGCCCGCTGGTCACGACGGCGCGCATCATGTCCGCCAGGGCGGCGGCCTCGGCCGCCGTTACCGGCGACGCGGCGGATGACGCCGGCGCCGGCGGGGCCGACGCCGTCCCGTCACCCGAGGGCGGAACGGCCGCCGACGTGCCGGATGTTCCGGTCGCGGCGCCCGGGGTCCCGGTGCCCGGAACGGTGACGCCCTCATTCGGATTCACCACCAGCTGGGCGGCCACCGGGGCGCCCTTGGCGACGGAGCCCGCCATAACAGCAGCGGACAGCGGGGACAACAGCACCTTCCCCTGGCCGATCATCGAGGCCGCGTGCTCGGTCCCCGTGGCGTCTCCCGGAACGGAGCCCAGGAACGCGGACACTCCCAGCGACGGGGCTTCGACCGCGACGCCCAGGGACGTGGCTGCGGCTTCCAGCTGGGCCTGGCTGACTGTGTCCCGGGCGTTGATGAACGCCGTGTTGCAGGAGTGCGCGAAGGCATCGCGCAAGGTCACGGAGCCCAGGGATGAGGCCGGGTAGCCTTCGGCGTTCTTGAAGGTCCGGCCGTCAACGGACAGGGTGGCGGGGCACTCCACTGTGGACTCGGGGGTCATGCCGTTGCGGATCATGGCCAGGGAATCCACGATCTTGAAGATGGAACCGGGGGCGTACTGGCCCAGCAGCGCGGTGTCGTAGCCGTTGCTGCCTGGTCCGGACGCTGCGGCAAGGACGGCGCCGCTGGAGGGCCGGAGCGCCACGATCGCCGAGGCCGGCCCCACCTTGGCCAGGACATCCTCGGCCAGCTGCTGGAGGGCCGGGTCCAGGGTGGTCTTCAGCGGCGTTCCGACCTTCATGTCGGCCTGGAAAAGCGCCCGGCGGCCGCCGTTGGGCAACGCCTGCCGTTCCTCCACGGTAAGGCCTGCCTTTTCGGCGAAGACCTGGATTCCGTCGCTGCCGCGCAGCTGCGCGTCGTATTGCTGCTGCAGGCCGCCGGTGCCCGTGGTGTCCCCGGCTTTGAGCGCCCCGCCGGACTTCTCGATCTGCTCGGCATTGGCCTCGGCCGCGGTGCCCAGCAGGGCGCGGGCGAAGGTGCGGGAGGGTGACAGCGGCAGCGAGTCGGGGATGGCGCGGGCGCCGGGAATTTCGCCGATCTGGTCATCGGTGATGGTCCGGCCGTCCTCGCGCAGGGTGATGGCGGTGACAAAGGCCTCGGGGCCGGCCGACTGGACCTGCTGGGCGTAGGCCGCGGGGTCCACTCCCACCAGCTCGGCGAGCCGGGTGGCGGACACCGCCGGATCCGCGGCGGCCAGCAGGAGTTTGTCGATCCCGACATTCACGACCGGCCGGTAGCTGACCAGTTTGGCGTCACCGGCGCCCAGGATCTCCGCCCGTGCCGGGGACTGGGACAGCGTGCCGAGGATTTCCCCTTCGGCCAGCCCGGGCGCCAGCATGCCGGGATTCCAGACGGTCAGCCACTTGTCGTCGGTCTTCTTGAACTGGGCGGACACGGTGTACTTCCACTCACCGGAGCCAATCTTCCAGCTGTAGTTCAGCGGGACGGTGGCGGTACCGGAGTCCAGCGTCAGTTCGCCGCTTTCCACTGAGGGTCTAGCCGGGTCCAGTGCCTTGAAGACCTCTTTGAGCTGCTCATTGGCAGCGCCGGAGTCCTTGCCCTCGAAGGCGACGGAGCCGACGTCGAGCGCCGCGACAGCTGAAGCAAGCTGCTTCGCCGCGTCCTGGGCGCCGGCGCGTCCGTCGTCGCAGGCCACCAACGAGGCGCCCAGAACG